>CAYJQQ010000035.1:0-7773 GCA_964372285.1 uncultured Gammaproteobacteria bacterium
GAATTTTTGTTGGTGGTGTCGTTGTGAATTTTAATCAGGTTGAATTTTACCTCAATGGTGATTTAGTAAAAGAAATTCCGCTTTTAGCCTCTGACAATTTTAGTGAAGAGATAGGTGATCTTAAAAAGGGTGAAAATGAAGTTTACGTAATAGGCAAATCAAAAGATCAAAATGAAGAAAAAAAATCAAAAACATTCACTGTTTTTTATAAAAGTGAAAAACCAAAATTAGAAATAAACGAACCCCAGGATGGACAAAAAACTAATAAACAGGAAGTAAAAATCGTCGGCTCAACAGATAAAGAAACCTACATTAAGGTAAACGACCTACCTGTTGTGGTAGACGCCCAAGGAATTTTCCAAACCCTTATAAAACTTAAAGAAGGGGAGAATAAAATTTCCGTTCTGGCGCAAGATATTGCCGACAACATTGAGCAAAAAACTCTCACAATTACTTACGAGAAGGAATAACTAAGGAAACCGAGGTCAAAGATAGAAATAAAAAAAGTATAAAAGGATGAAGCAGGATATTGTCCGTCAAGGAAAGTAGGACCAAAAACACTAGATAATAACCTGCTATCCTATTCAGTTGGAGAAGTTGGTATAGCACACCCAGAAATAACCCCAATCCCACAATCCCGCCCGCAACTAAAACAGTCAGCAAGCTCGAATGAAATGAAGCTCCGGAGTGCGTGACGTCATATCCCAGTTCTTCGCTTATGTTCATCTGGGGTTTTGCATAGCGGATTCTGTTGTAGCCTATGCCTAATATCGGCTTCTTCGACCAAATCTTAATAGCTGATCGGTAATCTTCAATCCGCGACTTAACTGAAAACATGCGAACCAAATTTACTCCTTCTCCAAAAGGCTTCGGGACAATTATAAGAAGCAGCAAATAAAGACCAATAAAAATAAGAAATCCTTTGTACCATCTTTTTACAACAGCATACCAGACGCAGATTATTAAAAAAGTGATATATAGACTTCTCGAAAAAGTAAGGATGATAAAAATCAGGAAAATAGCTGTTAAAAATATCAAGCTAAATTTATTTTTTATCAAATAATTACCAGTTAAAAAGAGAAATAAAAAAATTAGACCGTACAACCCGCCTGCTGTCGAGGTATCAAAAAAAGTGCCGAACGCTCTATAAAGATGCGGATCCCAACCTGCATATAAAAGATTTCTTAAATCTGGATACAAGAAATATTGAAGGATAGAAGATATTGCAGTTAAAACAATAAAAATCAAAAGTCCTTTCATAACTATTTTTCCAAACTGGGGTTGCCTCTTTACGAGATGCCAAAGATAAAAGAAATATCCGAAATAGAGTAAAAGTCTTAATAAATATAATAAGCCAACAAAATTTTCAAAATGCTTAAAATTCCTGGCACCGAAAAGAAATGAAAGAAATAAAAAAAGTAGGAAAAGATGTACTAACCAGAATTTTTTTAAGGAGTCCTTAATAGGTTGCAAACCATATCTCAGCAATAAAACTAATCCGACCAGTAGGACTAATCCTTCATATAAATAAATATTTATCTGTTGATCAAAAAAGGAAATCCTTCCCAATTGTCCAAAAGAAAAAAGAAAAAAAGTTAAATAAAAAAGATATTTCATGTTTCATGTTTCATGTTAAATTGAAAAAGCTTTGCCCTAACCAAAAAGGAATGAAAGCTCATTAAAAAAGCGTAGCCAAAGCCACTCGGCCCGTCGAGAAAACCTAATTTAATAAAATAATTTATTATAAACTTTGACAGCGGAAAAAAAATTATCTTCCACAAATTTGCCGGTTCGCCCTTATCTCTTAATTCTCTCGCTCTCAACGTGCTGTAAAAATTAATTTCTTTTAGAAATTCTTTTACAGTCGGATGAGGATAATGATTTATAAATGAATTTAATCTTCCCACACGCCCATCGGCTTTAAATTCCTCATGAACTTTTCCCAACCATTTTCCCGATCCTTTTTTGACCAATCGAATTATTCCCAAATTCCTCAACTTCTCTGTTTCGCCGTATCTTAATTCTCTCCCCCACCAAAAATCACGTCGTCTAACATGATATGCCGCATATAAATCTTTGTCATTCTGAAGTCGTTTCGGAATCTCTTTTCTTAATTCGTCTGTTACCTCCTCATCCGGATCTACAAATAAGATCCATTCACCCGACGCTTTTTCTATTCCAAAATTCCTTTGTTCTGCAAAATTATCGTTTAGTTTTCTTTTAGAAATTATAATTTTGGATTTGATTCCAATTTCGATTTTCGAACTTCGAATTTTCTTTAATGTCTTATCAACTGAATAATCGTCAACAATAACGACTTCATCAGAAAACTTTACAGCCTTGAGACAGCGAAGAATATTCTTTTCCTCATTTTTTGTCAAAATCACCGCCGTTATTTTTCCATTCATAACAATTTAACAAGGAAACAATAAAATAATTAACTATTGACAGTAACATTTTTTATAAATACTCGCTATCTTTTTTGCTGTTTTTTTTGCGTCAAATTCTTTTTCCGCCCTTTTTCTTCCCATTTTACCAAGTTTACTTCTTAGTTTTTTATTTTCGATTAAGTGTTTAATCGAAATAGTTAAATCATTTTTATCTCCCTCCTTAACTAATATACCAGCAGTACCTATAACTTCTGAAATGGCGCCTGTATCATAGGCAACGATTGGTAATCCCGATGCCATCGCTTCAACCAGGACCATTCCGTACTGTTCTTCCCAAGTCTTTGTCGTTTTGGAAGCTAGAACAAAAATATCTGCATCTTGATAAATCTCTGGCATCTGCTCGTATGATTTATGTTCAATACTTACAAATTCTTGTAATCCATCATTCCTAGCTAATTTTATCAATGCTTTTTTTATTTTACCCTCGCCTACTATTTTTAAATGCAAAAAACGTCTCATGTTTAATCTTTTCACCGATTCAGACTCGGTTTCACGTTTTACTGTTTTAAACATTTCATATAAATCTAATATACCTTTTTCCTCTGTCAATCGGCCGACAAACAAAATTGTTATTTTTCCATCTTTGACAAATTTACGCGATCGCGCATTTTTGTCAATTTTAAATCTAAATCGATCGAGGTTGACTCCTAACTTTATAACGCTAATATCCGTATCCTTTACTCCTTCTCTGACTAAGGAATTTTTTGCTTTTACTGTGTAACAAATAAAATGATCTGCTTGCTTCAGAGTAAAATATTTGATAAATCTTTTCCTCTCGACTGTCTCATTATTAAATGGTATTGTCTCCCATGAGGTTACAATCAATTTTTTAACCAGATTCCTTTTTCGGAATTTTGCCAATTGGTAACTATAATAATAATGCGGGTCTGCTGTGTGAAAAATGTCAAATTTATCGGCAAACTTTTCCAATCCAAAGAGAATCTGTGAATCTCCAAGTAGCCGATTGCCAAAATATTTTATTTCGCGTCCAAAAAAAGAAAAATCTATAGGGCTTAGCAGTCTTCTGACTGGAAAAGGAAAATGACGATGAAGAGGAAATAACGATGAAACAGCCGTCAGTTGAATTGTATTTGGCGAGTTAAATAAATAATTCTGTCCCTCAAAATTATTCAGATATTTTCCCCGAACAAAACAAACTTTCATCATAACTTATTTTGCAAACAATTCTTTGAGTTTAGCTATATATTTTTTCCAGGAAAATCTTGCCAAAATATCTCTTCTTTTTATTTTTGAATCTCCGCCTTGAGAAATATTAGCCATGTGTAACAAAAAATCTGATGAATCATAAGCCAGATAGACCAATTTCTTAAATTCAGGAATGATGCCACTGTTTAGTCCGATTACAGGACAATTTTGAGATAGAGCTTCCAGTACAGGAAAATTAAAACTTTCATAGAAAGAAGCTGTTAAAAGGGCTGTTGCCTCTGAATAAAGTATTCTTAGCTCATCACGGGTAATATTGGAAACCGAAAATAGATCAGATTCTTCATCCTCAAATTTTTTTAGATTTCCCACCAAAAATAATTTATATCCCGAAAATTTTTTATTTTCTTTAAACTTTTTAAAAACCTTAACCAAGAACTCTAGATTTTTAATCGGATGGTCCATCCCGACAAATAAAAAATACTTTTTACGTGGTCTGGATTTATGAATCAGCATATCAGTAGGAACGCCATAATTAATTGTTACGAAATGTTCGTAAGCTGTGAAAAGTTTTTTTAACTCATTTTTAACCCTGCGGGAAGGAACAACTATAAAGCGAGATTTCTTTACCATTGGTCCGAGTTGGTCTTTCAGAGCCGGATAGGAATCCGGGTAAAATTGCGGGTAAAAATAAAAGGAAAGACCGTGAGAAAAAGAAATTATGTTGCTCCTTGTTGAAAAAGGAATAGCTTGATTTAATGCTAAGAATATATCTTTTTTTTGCTGAACTTCTTCTATGCTGACACGAGTCGAAAGCCAGAGACTCTTTGGCTTTAGTATCTTATAATGCAACTTTTTATCGGTTTCTAGCCAGGGAGGTTTTGGACAAAATGAGTAGATATAATATTCATTTTCAGTCTCATATTTTCGGATCGACTCTATTAGACTTTTACTGAAGGTGTAATTTCCAAAACGTAAGTCCTCTTCTGTACAAAATGCACCGCCGTCAAGCGATATTTTCATAATATTTTTTCTTTATAAAATAAAAGATGATTAAAAGCATTCCCAAATTCAGCATTTCGGACAATACTGTGATATATGATGAAGCCATGTAGGAATATTTCGGAATATATATGATATTCAGAGCGAAGTTTACCAGTGTTTGGGTCAAAAAAATGCCTATTACATATTTTGCTTTTTTTAGAACGTAAACCACATTAAGGAAAACAGAACTAACTAAAATAAAAGGCAGGGCAAATATTACTATTCTTATAACTGGAATTGCATCTTGGTATCTATCTCTCAAAAAAAAGGATAAAGCATACGGCGAGAAAAAATAAGTAACTATGGCTATACTAAATCCTATAGTTGCTAATAATATTATATCTTTTCTCATCGTGTTAACTAAAACATCCATTCCTTTTTTTAATAATTTAGTAAACATTGGTGTTCTTGTCAAATTATAGCTAGCAGCAATAAACATCAGCGACTCAAAAAACTTATAGCCAGCAGAATAGATTCCCACGTCTGTTTCACCTTTCAAAATCTGTAACATAAAAATGTCAAGTTTGAAATAAATACCGGAAAGAAAAGCAATCAAAACATATACGTATGATTTTGTCAAGAACTCCTTCCAAGCATCTCTATCAATTGTAAAGAAAAAATTCTTGAAACTTTTTTTGACAAGAATATAGTTTACGACCGAATACAAGTTATAGAAAAGAAATATCAAGATAAATATAACGGGTAACGATCTCAAAAAAATTAAAGATACGATCAGCGCCAAAATCAGCGCAACATTAAAGATAAATGAGATTAGAGATGACTTGTACAGTTTTCCTTCGATCGAATTTTTTATTAGATAACTTCCAGAAAGCATGTTGGAAAATATGACAAAGGAAGTAAGTAAAATGTAATCTATTATCCGACTATTATTTTTAAACATCAAGTTGCCTACAAAAATAGTCAGTAAAAAAACAGCGATTGATACTGTTAATCTCAAGTTAAAAAGCGATATAAATTTTTCTTTCTTTTCTTTAGAGAGATGAATAATTCCGTAAGACGTCGTTCCCAAATCTGCAATCGGAGAAAAAAGTAAACTTTGAGCCCAAACTAAAGTATATATACCATAGTCGTGTGGTTTCAAGAAGCGGATTAAAAAAATATATAAGGCAAAATTTAAAACTTTATTGATGAATGAAGAAATATTAAGGCTGAAGAAATTGACAAAAAACCCCGACCTCATAAATTCATACATCTTTTGCCAAAAGCTAGCATATTTCGTAAAAAATTTTTGTCTGGCTTCTGAAAGCAGACGTTCTTTTTCAGAATTGCTTTTAGATATCTCGAAATGATCGTAGATAATTTTGCTGTCTATACCAACTCTTAATCCGGCTTTTCTGGCTCGCAGGCAGTAGTCTACATCTTCATAGTACATAAAATAGTTTTCGTCAAAAAGCCCTATCGCATCAATAACTTTTTTCTTGATACAGATCAAGGAGCCCGATACCCAATTCACTTCGCTAAACCTCTTTCTCGGTTTTAGTCGCCATAGGAATCCACTTAGCTGCATTGGATAGATGCCACCGCCATAATAAGTTTTACCGTGCATTTTCATAGCATATCCCCAGATATCAAAATGCTCTCCCGTCTCAAGTAAGTTTTTTTTATCCAGACCTTTTAAAGATATGTCTGGATTTCCAACAATTAACAATTCACAATTATCAATTAATGCCTGCCTTATACCTTCATTCACTCCGCCCGCATAACCCCGATTACCCACAGTGTTATCAATAAAATACAGCCTGTAATCATCCAGCTTCAAACTTCCAATCTCTAATCTCAACCTTCTTACTTCCTTTTCAGGTGTTTTGTAAAGCACAATAATAAAACCTATTTTTAATTTTTGATTTTTCATTTTGATATTTTATATTTCATATTTGATATACTCCAACCATACAACCAGAGCAACAGATAAGTAAGCAACTCCATGTAGGCAAACCCTAAATCTAACGGAATTCTAAAAAACCCGTCCTTATAACCCTTATCCTTGATGAACCTTGCCCAAAACATATGAATAGGGTAGAAGAAGATTTTCTTTAGACTTGTCTTTTCCCCATTTTGAATTTTTTGTTTTGCCTCTCGAAAAGCATAGTCGGTAAATTTTCTATATGTCTGTGAAAGCGAACGGTAAGAATAATGATAAATTTTATGTTTCAACTTGCCGATTTTCCCTTTTTTTAACTCAAAACGTTCATGAACAAGTGCCGAACCTATAACAACTGTATCTTTTCTAAATAACCAAAGCTTCTGATAGTTTTCTCCGCCATAATTTACTCGTCTCCCCAAAAAATGATTTTGAAAGGGAATATAAAATGCTTCATATTTAATTTTTAACTTTGAACTTTTGACTTTTAACTTAATTTCAGATCTTAATTGATCTGAAATTATTTCATCCGAATCAAGCACTAATACCCAATCTCCGGTAACTTTTTTTAAGCCATATAATCTCTGTTTTCCTAAATCACTTTCTTCGTTAAGGTAGATCTTTGCTCCATACTTTTTGCCAATCTCGCGAGTCCTATCTTTCGAATAATTATCAACAATAACTATTTCATCCACCATCTCATCACACGACTGTAAACTTTTTTCTAATAATTGTTCTGCGTTTTTAGTAATCATCAAAAGCGAAAGTTTAGGTTTCATAATCACATTATTATACCCCGACTGACATTTTTTTTGCTAAACTGAAACCATGAACTCCAAGAATTTTGCTTTACAGCATGCTCGTTTAACTTTAACCGTATTTACACTCGTGGCTAGCACGGGTTATCTCTTGAGTCTAAGCATATACCATAGCCTAAATTCATCTAATCAACGTCTCACAATGAAAATTCAGGCCGTCACAGATGAAAATAAAACTACAAAAGACAGGATTGCCGAGATCAAAAAAGAACTTAAAGATTTAAAAAATCAGGATCAATATGTTATAAATAAAAAGCTAGAGGCAGACATCAAAGCTATAGAAACAACCTACAATCAGGCTGTCGAAACCTACGAAAAGCTTCTGGATTTAAAAGTGATCTCAAAGAAAACTGAAAAGTTCGACTCAATCTTAGCAAAAACTCTCACCTTACTTTCCCAAAGAAATTACGCTTCT
>CAYJQQ010000036.1:0-7666 GCA_964372285.1 uncultured Gammaproteobacteria bacterium
TGAAACTTGAAACATGAAACACATGAAAAATTGGTTATGTGGAACGTGTCAAAACTAATTATGGCAAAGAAAAAAGCTGCAAGAACAGTTGAAAAGGGAAAAATATATATCACCGCTACATTTAATAACACGATAATTACCGTAACCGACGAAAAAGGTAATCCTGTAATCGTTGCTTCTTGCGGTATGTATGGTTTTACCGGTACAAGAAAGCCTACTCCTTATGCGGCAACAATTACGACCAGTGCAACTTTAAAGAAGGCAATCGTCAACCACGGGATTAGATTCGTCGATATATTTGTCAAAGGTATTGGACCAGGAAGGGAAGCAGCATTAAGAGCTGTTAAAGAATCCGATGTAGAGGTCAATAGAATTATAGATATTACTCCGGTTCCACATAATGGAGTAAGACCACCTAAAGTAAGAAGAGTGTGAAAGTGAAATAAGAAAATAGTTATTAGAAAATAGATACTAGTAATAGAATTAAGAAATTGGAAAAATTAAATTCTATTTTCTATTTTCCATTACCAATTTCAGATTTCCAATAACCAAATTCTAATTATGAGGTATACTGGGCCAAGAAACAGAATTGCTCGACGGGAAGGAGTCGATTTGGGATTTAAGACGGTAGGGTCGAAGTCGCATGAAAGACTACTAAAAAAGTTGAATGTCAAACCCGGACAGCTGGGAACGCGCAGCAGGCGTAAAATTTCCGACCACGCTAGACAACTTAGAGAAAAACAGAAACTTCGCTACCTATTTCATTTGACTGAAAGGCAACTGAAAAAGTATTTTATGGAATCGGCTGTCAAAAAAGGTAATACGGCAGTATATTTAGCTAAATTTTTAGAAAAAAGGTTAGATAATGTAATCTACAGGGCAGGTTTTGCTCCTACTCGCGCATCTGCAAGGCAACTGGTGAGTCACGGACATATAAAAGTGAATGAAAAAGTAACCTCAATTCCTTCCTATCAGGTCAAGAAAGATGATATAATTACTTTTTCAAAAGAATCCGTCATGAAGATTCCCTATATAGAAAAGTTGCTGGCAAATAAAGATACAATTTTGCCTGGCTGGCTTGAGAGAAAAGCAACTGTCAGTAAAATGATCAGCGAGCCAGATAGCGAAGATATAGAAAAGCAGATAAATTTAAGATTAGTTATAGAGCACTATTCTCGTTAGAACTTATTATAATTTTCTACCACGCTTAGCGTGGTTTAATATTAATATTATGCTTAATCCTAATTTTATTACACAGAGAAAAGAAGAAGGAAATAATTACGGAAAATTTATAATTGAACCATTAGCTCCCAGTTTTGGCCAAAGCTTGGGTGTTGCTTTGAGAAGAACTTTGTTGTCATCTTTAAAAGGGGCGGCTGTTACTAGCGTCAAAATCGGGGAAGTCTCGCACCTTTTTTCGACGATAAAAGGAGTCAAAGAATCGGTTTTGGATATCGTGTTGAATCTGAAGCAATTAAAATTTGCCGTCAGCGGAGAAGGTCCTTTTAAAGTGAATCTCTCGGCAAAAGGAGAAAAAAAAATCTACGGAAAAGACATCGAGGGGGAGGCAGACATTGTTAATAAAGATCAATATATAGCTGAAATCACCAGCGCTAAAGGAAAACTCGATATAGAAGCGATGGTAGAGTTAGGCATAGGATATCTCTCCGCAGAAGAGCGCGAAAAGACGGAGTCAGGTTTTATCTCGGTAGATGCTTTTTTTTCGCCTGTAAACAAAGTAAACTTCAAGGTGGAAGAAGCAAGGGTAGGGAGGAAAAGTAATTTAGACAGACTTATTCTGGAGATTTGGACTGATGGAACGATAAAACCTTCTGAAGCCTTAAAACAGTCATCGACTCTTTTAGCCGATTATTTTAGCTATATTTTATCGGGAAAAGATGAAGCAAAATCTAAAACCGAGGACGACGAAGAAACGACGCGAAAAGAATCGGTGGATAAAAAGTTATACGAGGTGATCATAGACGAGCTTAATCTGCCATCGCGAGTGATTAACGCTCTTCTGCGTGAAAATATAGAAACGGTGGCAGACCTTGTTAAGTCGGGTAAAGAAAGTCTGACTAATATGAAAGGGGTCGGAAAGAAATCAATCGAGCTTATCGAAGAAGAACTAAAAAAAATGGGGATAGAATTAAAATAATTTCCAATTTCTAATTATTTATGAGGCATAGAATCAAAAAAATAAAATTTAGGTCAGGAAGAGATGCCAATAATATGTTGGCGCGAAAATTGGCTAAAAATTTTTTAATCAATGCCAAGATCACGACTACTCTCAAGAAAGCCATAGTCTTAAAATCTATCGTCGAGAGATTGGTTGAAAAAGCTAAGGTTGAGACCGAAGCAAATAAAAATTATCTTTTAAGAAAGCTCGAAGATAGGAGGCTGGTTGTTCGAATATTTAAAGAGGTTGGAACCAGTCTAAAAGATAAAGTCGGAGGATATGTGAGAGTTGTAAGATTGGGAGCACGGAGTTCTGATGGTTCGGAAATGGCACGGTTGGAGTGGACTCGTCCTGTAATTGTAGAAAAGTTCCCCTCTTCGTCATTTCGAGGGAGCGTAGCGACCGAGAAATCTATCCCGACTAAGTCGGGAGTAAAATTAGTTAAGTAATTACGCTTTGCTAGATTTCTCACTGCGTTCGAAATGACATTTATTTAAATGGTTAGTTTAACTCAATCAACAAAATCAGTCAGTGGAAAAAACATTAAAAGAAATTGGCATCTTATTGATGTGAAAGCAAAAATTTTGGGAAGAATTGCTCCCGAAGCGGCAAAATTATTACAGGGAAAACATAAGCGAGATTATTCGACCTATCTTGATTCAGGCGATTTTGTAATAATTATAAATGCCAAAGATATTATGGTCAGCGGAAAAAAATCAACGGCAAAAGTATATACGAACTATTCAGGATACCCTGGAGGCTTAAAAACTATACGATTTGATGCAGTGTTGAAAAAAAATCCAGATAAGATCATCCGTCACGCAGTTTCCGGTATGCTTCCTAAAAATAAATTAAGAGATAGGAGATTGGCGAGGTTATATGTTTTCGCGGATGAAAATCATCCATATAAAAATAAGTTTAAAAATTAACTCGTTAACGCGTTAGAAACGATGCTAAAAAAAACAACAGGTATTAAATATTACGAAGCTGTTGGCAGGCGTAAAGAAGCAGTAGCACGGATACGGTTGTATATTACAGGTAAGAATAATTCTGCCGCGGTTGGCGGTATGAAGGTAAGAGCAGGCGACATCTTAGTCAACAAAAAACCGATCGAGCTTGTTTTTCCGACCATTGCCGAGAAGAACCGTTATCTTTTACCTTTAAAGTTGACTCAAACTGAAAATCGTTTTGCTGTATTGATTGATCTTAAAGGCGGTGGAAGATCAGGTCAGTTAGGCGCAATGACTCATGGTTTAGCCCGTGCCGTTGAAAAAGTAGACAGGGAGACATATAGAGGCACACTTAAAAAACAAGGTCTTCTCACGCGCGACGCAAGGACAAGAGAAAGAAGAAAAGTCGGAACAGGCGGTAAAGCAAGGCGTGCAAAACAGTCTCCAAAGAGATAAAATCATATAGTATGGTGAAAGTTGATCTTTCGATTATAATTCTTTCCTACAATACAAAAGAGTTAACAGAACGTTGTCTTTTATCATTAATAAAAAGTCTTCCCAATAATAAAAATTTTAATGCTGAAATAATAGTTGTCGATAACGGATCGAGCGATGGGTCTGCTGAAAATATAAAATATCAAATATTAAATTTCAAAAATACATATCAAAAATCAAATATCTCATTCAAATTAATCTTGAACAAAGAAAATCTCGGGTATCCAAAGGGGAATAATCAAGCGTTAAAGATGGCAAAGGGAAGATATATTTTATTTTTAAATTCAGACGTGATCGTCGAGAATGTCGATTTCGAAAAAATAATTAGTTACTTAGACGTTCGTCCGGAGATTGCTGTTTTGACAGTAAAAGTAATTCTTCAAAATGGAAATATTGACGCGGATTCGCATCGCGGATTCCCCACAATTTGGAACGCATTCTGCTATTTTATCGGACTTGAAGAATTATTCAGGTATATCCCTTTTGCAAACAGAATATTTGGAGGATATCATCTAATTCACCTCAATTTTGCAAAAACTCATGAAATAGATTCAGCCAGTGGAGCTTTTTTTCTGTCTAAAAAAGATGTTCTTGAGAAAGTTGGCGGATTTGACGAAGAATTTTTTATGTATGGTGAAGACATTGATCTCTCGTTCCGGATTAAAAAACTTGGCTACAAAGTAGTTTACTATCCACGATTTGCGGTTTTGCACCTGAAATCCGCTAGCGGTTTGGAAAAAGAGGACGTAGACACGAGAGAGAAGATTAGACATCACTTTTTTGGCGCGATGAAAATTTTTTACAGAAAACATTATGAAAAAAATCACCCTCCAATTGTAAATGCGTTCATATATTGTTGTATCAATTTTCTTAAACAAATATCGTAGAGACGTCTCGGCGAGACGTCTCTACCTTAGAAATTTTAATACGTATGTATAGAATCGGAATCGATGCCAGGCTATATAGCCAAACGGGTGTAGGAGTCTACCTTAAAAATCTTCTGCATTTTTTAGACAAATTTGCAACTAGCAAAATTCTTTTTTATATATATTTATTGCCAGAAGACTATGATAAAGCCAAGTTCGCAAATCAATATTTTATTAAGAAACTAACTCATTCTCGCTGGCATTCCTTATCAGAGCAGATAGATTTTGTCAGGCTTTTATATAAAGATGATTTCGATTTGGTCCATTTTACCTATTTTAGCTACCCCGTTCTCTATAGGAAAAAGTTTATTTCTACCATTCATGATGCGACGCCTTTCTACTTTAAGACTGGAAAAGCCTCGACAAAAAATAAAATCTTATATGGGATTAAACACGCGGCTTTTAAATTCGTGATTTCAGAACAAGTTAAAAACTCGCAAGCCATTATCACTCCCAGCAACTTTGTCAAAAAACAGTTGGTTAAAATCTACGGTCAAAGATACGAAAGTAAAATAAAGCCAATTTATGAGGGGGTTGATTATGAATTAATAAACAAAAGTCATTCTCGCGAAAGTCCCGCTCAGCGGGACGAAAGCGGGAATCTATTAAATAGATCCCCGATCCCAACTTCGCCTATCGGCTTCGATGGGCGAGGCAGGTCGGGGATGACAATAGAAAAACCTTTCTTTATCTACGTTGGTAACTTTTATCCCCATAAAAACGTCGAACGATTGATACAAGCGTTTACGCGAATAAAAACAAAAGCAAATCTTGTTCTGATTGGTCCTGATGATTATTTTGCCCGTAGATTGTATCGATGTATCGATACATCGATACAGGATAGAATTATTTTCTATCATAATGCTTCTAAAGAAGACTTAATTTTTTTTTATAAGAATGCCTTGGCGCTTATTCATCCGTCCTTGTCTGAAGGCTTCGGGCTGCCTCTGATTGAAGCAACTAATTTTAATCTTCCGGTAATCGGTTCTAATATCGAAGTCTTCAGAGAGATTTTGAATGACAAATATATCCCCTTCAATCCTAAAGATAGCCAAGATATTGGAGAAAAAATAGTATCTTTTCTGAAAAAGAAAAAAACTTTTGACTACGGCAAAGTTCTTAAAAAATTTTCCTTCGAACGAATGACAAAAGAAACACTCAATCTTTATCAAAAAATTCTTATTTAAACTGGCGGTAGATACACGGTAAAAGTCGTTCCTTTTCCAACTTCTGACTCGACTTTTATCGAACCTTTATGAAGGTCTACAATTTGTTTTGAGATATATAGGCCAAGGCCTGTTCCTGATGTCCGGCTTTGTTTTGCATCTTCAAGTCTGCCGAATTTCTGAAAAAGTTTAGTAAGGTTTTCTTTGGTGATGCCCGGGCCTGTATCTGATACGCGGACTGCTATTTTATTTTTTTCTAATGTAAAATAGACAGAGATGCTTCCTTTTTCAGGAGTATATTTTATGGCATTTCCGATAATGTTTTCAAATACTTCAGAGAGCTTGTCTTTATCGCCGCTGACCATGAGTTTTTCAGGATACGGTAGGAGAGTAAATGTAATATGTTTTTCGGCGGTTTTAATTTTTAGTGTATCATAGACGTGTTTTACTTGTTCAAAAAGATTGAGTACTTCTATGTTTAACTCGAGCCTTTTTCCTTCGATCCGTGAAATCGTGAGCATATTTTGCACGAGTTTTATAAGATGTTCTGTTTCGGCAGATGCGATGTCGAGATAAGTTCGGATTTGGGGATCGAGGTTTTTAGATTTATTTAAGACCATCCACAGGTAGCTTTTAATAGCAGTCATTGGGGTTCGAAGCTCGTGAGAGGCAAGGGAGACAAATTCATCTTTGAGTTGATCGAGTTCCTTTAGGCGTATATTTGCCTTTTGAATTTTATCGTAGAGGAGGGCATTATCAATGGCAATAGACACTACTCCGGGAAGCCTGCCAATCAAATCTTCTTGATAGGTAATAAGGGATTTCTCTTCTAGTCTTGGGCTTATGATAATAGCGCCGAAAGCTTCTTCTCGTACGACAAGCGGATGAATAAGAAAAGAAGTCATCCCGAGCGTTTGCTGTATATTTCTACAGGCTTCTTCGCTAAGAATTGATTTAAAAAGATCGTACAGGCTTTTAGTTTGCTGCAACTTTTTCTCTTTGACTGCCTTGACAAGCAAGTTGCCTTCGTCTTTCCACGATATTTTGATGGAAAACAGCGCTCTTTGAAAATTAGAATTTAGTTCCTCGGCCGATTTATTTAAAGAAATTCCGATGGGAGTAAGAAGGCCATTCTTTTTGTTGAGAAGAAATATATAGACAGCTTTAAAACCTGCCTCGGCTACGACAGCTTGGGCAATCTGCCTGACAACTTCTTCAATATCGGTAACTGTGCTCAAGATGATCTCGTCTATTTTCCGAAGAAGAGAAAGAGTTTTATTAACCTGTACGAGTTCGAGATTTTTTTTATATAGTTCTTCAGCAACATGCGAAGATTGATCCATACTAAAGTTAGATTATATCAGTTAACGAAGAGCTTGTGGTAGTTGATCTTGGGAAAGTTGAGTTCGGTAGCGAAATATGGCTTCTTTGCATACTTCAACCGAAGCCTGACCAAATAAAGATCTGTACTGATCTACAAGGTTCTCCAGGATTTGAGTTTTGTTGCCTTCTAGGGAAACTTTATGCTGCGGCCAGTCAACCTTGAGACCCTGAACCTTGCTTGCTTGCTCCAGAGCAATTGGACCGATAATGGTTTCCTGTTCCTCAATTATTTTTGCAGCTAATAAGGCAAAAATATCCATAAATTATTTAGCCATATTTCGTAACTTAGTTAATACTGTTTCAAACTGGAGCAACCCCAACGTCATTAGCAAATATGAAACAAGGTAACTATAATCATTTATACCGCCAGCGTACCATATTTCCTTACTAGCTTGGTAAAGAAAGGTAAAGTCAGAGATGAATTGTGCTAAAAGTGCAAATAAGATAAATAAGATTTTACTTTTCATAATTCCACCTAATACATTCCTTGATAAATAATAAGTAAGTATGGCCAGTGATATATAAATAGCCTGACCCATAGGATAGCCAAAATCTAAAAATATCGTC
>CAYJQQ010000037.1:0-7636 GCA_964372285.1 uncultured Gammaproteobacteria bacterium
CACCGCGCTTCCGTTATTTTTTTCGCGCGCGTTTTTCTCGCCCTTCGGGCGAGCAAGTAAAACAGATATTGAATATGTTACAACGCTTATTGCTAAAAGTATTTGCCAGTTCATAAGTTATTTATTATTTTTCACTAATACAATTTGAAATAAGCCTAAAAAATTCGACTCTCTATATATTTTCAACCTAACTTCTGAAAGAATCGCATTTAATCCGTGTTTAATAAAATGCTTGTAGTTTTTTGTTTCATATAAACTGACTAAAAGATGAGATATTTTAGCCACTAGGTGCTTTTTGGGTTCCATGTAATCAACAATCAATATCTGCCCGCCTTTTTTAGTAACTCGTTTCATTTCTTTAAGAACTAAAATTTCAATGTCATAAGGCATATCATGTAATCCCAAAGATATTGAAGAATAATCGAAATAGTTATCCTTATATGGAATTTCTGTTGCATCTGCATGTTGAAATTTGAGCGTTAGCCTGTCCTTACATTTCTTTTTTGCTTGCTCTAGCATTTCCGGCGAGAGGTCAATCCCAGTTACGTTGAGATTTAATTTTGCTAATTCGTATGCTTGGGCTCCTGTACCGGTAGCAACATCAATTATTTTACTTTTTGGTTCCGCGTCCAAAAACCGAGCTGCCTTTACCCGCAAAGGAAAGAGAAAATATTTTTCAAAATCGTATAACCAAGCCCATCTCCCAAAAAAATTGTTATTGTAATACTTATGTTTGACAACGAGATTGTTGTACGTTTTTCTCTCAAAAAGCATATGCTACGAACCCATTTTATCACAAATGCAAAAACAACTCTTACACCTAAAACGTGGAAGTATTCTTATAGTTATTTTAGATCTTAAGGTCGCCATCTTTCACCCCAGAGGTGTAGGATGGCCTTATGATAGCCTGAATGAAATACAACAAATGTTGTATTGTATAATGTATCGATGAAAAAAATTATAGCGTTAAAAGAATTGAGTGAGTTTATTCCAAAAATCTTGGCAAAAAAAACAGTTTTGGTTGGGGGGTGTTTTGATTTGCTCCATTTTGGCCACCTGACTTTCTTGCGAAACGCCAAACAAGCCGGAGATTTTTTGATAGTTGCCTTAGAGTCAGATGAATTTATTAAAAAATATAAAAAAAGAGATCCTATACATCTTCAAGAGCAAAGAGCAGAAATTCTTGCCTCGATAAAGTACGTTGATCTAGTGATTAAATTGCCACTTTTTAAATCAGATAAAGAATATTATGATTTGGTAGAGAGGATAAAGCCCTCTCTGATTGCTGTTACAGAAGAAGATAAACAGATAAGAAATAAAAGAAAACAAGCAAAGTTGGTCGGAGCAAAGGTTGCGATTGTTTCATCTCTTGTTAAAAATCTTTCGAGCCAAGAAATAATTAAAAAGTTTTTATGAGGCTTTTTCTTGCCATTGATTTACCCCCGTCGATAAAAAAAAGCTTAAGTCAACAGCTTGAGAAGTTGCGAGAAGAATATGCCTTTTTTAGCTGGATACCCGAAGAAAATTTTCATATAACTCTTCATTTCTTTGGGGAAACAAATAAAGTAAATACTATTAAAAGGAAAGTTGAGGAGGCTTTATTTGACGCTGATTCATTTATTTTATACTCAATTGGCAGCGATCTTTTTTTAAATCACAAAATTGTTTTATACATCTATTTCAGGAGAGAAAAAAAGCTTGAAGAACTTGTGTCAAAAGTAAGAAAAGTAATCCAGATCAAAGAAAGAAAAAAATTTATTCCACATCTTACCATTGCCCGATCTAAAATTCCTTCAAAACAACAATATAAAAATTTAAAGAAAAAATTATACCAATTACCTATAGAGATAGATTTTAAAGTTAATAAAATCTATCTCTATCAAAGTATAATCGCAACCAACAAACCTGTCTATAAAAAAGTTGCCGGGTTTTCGCTACTTAAGCCGAACCGATCCTAAACATTGACGTTCCACAAACCGGACATTTACCCTTCATAGCTGGTTTCCCATTTTTCATGGTGACTTTTTCTGGGTTAGACACCTCTCTTTTAGCCCTACATTTTACGCAATACATTGTTGCCATAAATCATTCACCTCCTCTTATAAATTAGCTATCTATTCATCCTAACAAAATAAATAATAATTTCAAGCGTAATTATTAAGCAAATAATTAATAGACTTTTTTTAAGATCTTTAATAAAGAACAATTTACGCTGTTGATTTTCAGAGGATTCTTTGATTTCTTCGCTTGAAGTTTTGCCACTTATCTTTGTTTCTGTTGGATATTCGACCGTTGTTGCCTGGCTGAGAAATTTTAATTTTCTTCTATAGGCAGCAATTTTTTTCTCTTCTTTTGTTTTTCTGGACATACAAACGATTTTAAACATATTGACACTCATTTGTAAAGTCGTTAGAATGTAATTCAAATGGAGGCAGTATATATCAGTCTCGGCTTTTTTTTTATTTGGTTAATATTTATTTCATGGATACTTTATAAAACTAGAAAGCACTATCAGAATCTTATAACAAGAAGCAAAAAACAGACGATTGACGAAATTTTAGAGGAACTGATCTCTGGCGATAAGAAATTTTCAGTCGAAATAGAAGTTCTTAAAAAAGAAGTAAAACAAATAATCGACCAAGCTAAGCTACCTCTCCAAAAAATAGGGATGGTTAGATTCAACCCATTCGAGAGAGTGGGGGGAGAACAAAGTTTCGTCATCGCTCTTCTTAATAATCATAATAATGGCTTAGTTATTAATTTCATTTATACTAGAGAGGGACTAAGAACCTATATCAAAAAAGTTAAGATGGGGAAGGGAGAGAGATACCAACTGTCTGAAGAGGAACAGGAGGCTGTAAAGAAAAGTAGTTATTAATAATATAAATAAAATCAATGATAAGTAAAAAGCTTTCGTTCATTATTTTTTTTATCGCGTTCATAATTTCTATATATATATCTTATTCGGTTTTTGGCAAAGGTGGAGCGGTTGAGCTTTTACCGCAAACAAAGTATAAACCGCCGACTATAAATGGCAATGGAAGCAAAACAAACGATGCTGGAACTGCGGCAGAGGCTAAAACTGAAGAATGTCCGGTCAATGGTGAATTGTTCGGAAAGTCAAGCAGCCAAAAGTGGGAAAAAAGAAGACCGCTTGGAATAATGGTTGAGAACAGTACTCCGGCCCGGCCTCAATCCGGATTATCATCGGCTGACGTAATTTATGAAGCGGTGGCTGAAGGTGGAATCACCCGATTTTTGGCAATTTTTTATTGTCAAGACGCCTCTTATGTTGGACCAGTCCGGTCGGCGCGTATATATTTTATTAAACTTTTACAGGAATACGGAGAGTATCCGCTTTATGCGCACGTTGGAGGCGCAAACACCGATGGGCCGGCAGACGCCCTAGGTGAGGTAGACGAGCTAGGTTGGGGTCTTAATAATGATTTAAATCAATTTGCAGTTCCATTTCCCTATTACTGGAGAGATTATGAACGCTTGCCGGGTAGAGTTACGGAACATACAGTTTATACTGCAACGTCAAAGCTATGGGAGTTTGCAAAAACTAAGAGAAGTCTGACTAATGTTGATAAAAAAGGTAAATCCTGGGATGTAAAGTTTGAGAAGTGGAAGTTTAAAGATGACGCAAACGAATCTCAAAGAGGAAAGTTAACTAAGGTAAGTTTTACTTTCTGGAACTTGTTCGCGACAGAATATTCTGTAGATTGGACTTATGATAAGACGACTAATATTTTCAAAAGAAACAACGGAGGGTCGCCGCATCTGGATAAAAATACGGGTAAGCAACTCGAGACGAAAAATGTTGTGGTTATTTTTGTAGACGAATCACCGGCTAACGATGGTTATCCCGGCGGGCATATTTTATATAAATTGACAGGGTCAGGGAAAGGATCAGTGTTTCAGGACGGTAACGCTATCCCAATAACCTGGAATAAAAAAACAGCTGAATCCAGAATGAAGTTTTTTGATGAAAATGGTAGGGAAATTTCATTTGTTCGTGGTAAAATATTTGTCGAAATTTTACCGATAGGAAATAAAGTAACATATTAAATTTATGCTTGAAAATATAATCCCATCCAAAACCAGAAGAAAAATTTTAGAGCTTTTTTTTCATAATCCAAATGGTAGTTTTTACCTAAGAAAAATCGTTAGGGATATTTCAGAGGAGGTAAATGCGGTAAAAAGGGAACTAGATATTTTGTCGCAGTCTAAACTTTTGCATAAGGAAAAAAGGCTGAATAAGATTTTCTACACGCTTAATAAAAATTACCTACTCTACGACGAATTTCTAAGAATTTTTACCAAATCTACCCTTCTTGCAAATTTAATCCACAAAAATTTATCAAAAATCGGCAAAATCAAATTTGTAGTTTTGTCGACTAAATTTTCTAAACAGATTCCTATCAAAGAGGATGAAATTTATCTGCTGATTGTGGGTATTGTTGTTGTTCCGGAGATTGCAGGTATCGTAACAGAAGCGGAAAAACAATTTGGCCGTGAAGTAAATTATACCGTGATGACCGAGGAGGAATTTGCCTTCCGTAAGAAAAATAATGATCCTTTCATTTGGAGGTTTTTGAAACAGCCAAAAGTTATGTTAGTTGGCACAGAGGATGATCTTCTTAAATGAAATTTTTAAAAATTATATTTTTAATTTTAATTGCTTCATTAATAATCTGGATAGACCTTCCGGAAAGTCTACAGACTAAATTTAAAACACATCTGGGGCTTGATTTAAAAGGCGGAAGCCATTTAGTGTTCGAAGCCGATACTACAAAAGTTAAAGCGCAAGATTTATCCGATGCGCTGAATTCAGTTAGAGATATTATAGAAAGAAGAGTAAATCTTTTTGGAGTTTCTGAACCGGTCGTTCAGACAATAAAATCCGGAAAAGAATACAGGATCAGCGTTGATCTTCCAGGCATTACCAACGTATCAGATGCGGTAAAACTCATAGGTCAGACTGCACAGTTATCCTTTAGAGAAGAAGCAAGCGCCGAGGCAAAAGTTGCCACAAACACACCAATATTTTTAAGATTGACGAAAGAGACAGGTTTGACAGGTAAACATGTAAAAAATGCAGCGGTAGTTTTCGATTCGCAGACAGGAAAACCCCAGGTTTCCTTAACCTTTTCCGGAGAAGGAGCAAGAATTTTTGGAGAAATTACGCAGAGGAATATAAGCAAACCCGTAGGCATTTTTGTAGACGAATTTTTGATATCTGCGCCGACTGTGCAACAAGCCATTACAGAAGGAAACGCTGTTATAACAGGTAATTTCACAATTGACGAATCAAAAAAATTGGCCATAGCTATAAATTCCGGAGCACTTCCGCTGCCGGTAAAATTAGTCGAGCAAAGGAATATTGGTCCGACTCTGGGTAAGGTTGAAGTTGAGAAAAGTGTTTTTGCCGGAGGCGTTGGACTTTTGCTGGTTTTGATCTTTATGATTGCATATTATGGAAAACTCGGTTTGATCGCAGCGATCGCTCTAGTTATCTATGCTCTTTTATCATTTGCAATTTTTAGAACAATTCCGGTTGTTTTGACTTTATCAGGCATTGCTGGATTTATCTTATCTATTGGTATGGCCGTTGACTCCAACATTCTTATTTTTGAAAGAATCAGGGAGGAGCAACGTCGGGGAAACGATCTTGATATTGCGGTTCGACTCGGGTTTGGTCGGGCTATAGACGCCATAAAAGACGCCAACGTAACTACTTTAATAGTTGCTTTTATTTTGTTTAATCCTCTAAACTGGGAATTTTTACCGCAATTTGGGCTGGTGAGAGGATTCGCTTTGACCTTGGCAATTGGAGTAGCGACAAGTTTATTTACAGGGATAGTGATCACGAAACGTTTAATAAATTTGTTCTATAAAACTCGTTGACCAGTTAACGCCTTAACGAGTTAACGTGTTAAATAATATGATTAACTTTTTAAAATATAAATGGTTTTATTTCCTTATCTCTGCGGTGGTTATTGTTGCCGGTATATTTTCTATGGTGATGTGGGGCTTTCGCTACTCTATAGATTTTGTTGGAGGGACAAACTTGGAATATGAGGTAAATAAAAATCTAGATTTAGAAAAAGTAAGAAAAATCTTTACAGACAACAAAATTGAAGTATTGACTCTATCATTGAGAGATAATAAAACACTACTTATACGAGCAAAGCCTATAAACGAGCAAGAAGAACTTAAAAACAGAAAAGATTTAGAGTCTTCCTTAAAAACAAAAATTACAATGCTTCGATTTGAAACAGTTGGCCCAGTAATAGGAAAGGAAACTATTAGAAAAACCTTAATAGCATCTATTCTGGCGATTCTGGGAATTTTACTTTACATAAGTTTTGCATTTAAAAGTTTTTATTTTGCTCTTTCTGCAATAATTGCCTTGATTCATGATGTTTTAATCGTTATTGGAATTTATTCTTTGCTGTCGCATTTTTTTGGAGCAGAAGTTGATTTATTATTCGTTACGGCTCTTCTTACCACAATGTCTTTCTCGGTGCATGATACGATTGTAATCTTCGACAAAATCAGGGAATATGGCACAAGGGATAAAACAGAAATTGAATTTTATGCAAATAGAGCTTTGACAGAAACTCTCGTTCGATCCCTTAATAATTCAATGACAATTGTTTTCATGCTTCTTGCGCTCATTCTTCTTGGGGGATCAACGGTCAGATTTTTTGTTGCAGCTCTTCTTGTTGGGACGATCACGGGAACCTACTCGTCTCCTTTTGTGGCCACCCCAATTTTAGTTTGGCTAGAAAAAAGAAGTAAAAAACTCTGATTTCAATCGTTTAATCGATTAAGCGATTAAAGACTTTGTCACTATGGATATACTGCGTTTTTCTCTAGGACAGCTTGAAGCAAACTGTTATTTTTTAATCAACGATGACGAATGTTTAATTATTGATCCGGCGGATGAGTCTTCGTTTATTTTGGAAGAGCTGCAAAGGAGAAAATTGAAATTGGTTGGGATGTTGGCTACCCACGGACATTTTGATCATATAATGGCAGCTGGGGAGATACAGATATCTGTCGTAGAGACGTCCCGACGGGACGTCTCTACATTATATATGCATAAAAACGATCGATTTCTTGTTAAACGGCTTAATGAAACAGCAAAATATTTTTTAGGTTATGCTATTGTAATTATTAAGCCTATTTCGATTAAACACTTAATCGAAATAAAAAATAAAATTGGACAGTTTAGATTTGAGGTAATCCATTCGCCTGGTCATACACCCGGAAGTTGTTGTTATTATTTTCCCTCTAGCTACTTCGCAAATGCTATGAAGGTCAAGAAAGCTTCGCGGGACAGGGGGAAAGGGATTATTTTTACAGGTGATACGTTGTTTAAACAAGGTATAGGTAGATATGATTTTTCCTACAGTAATAAAAACGATCTTAAAAAGGCTATAGTTAAATTGTTGGAATTGCCGGATGATACAATAGTTTATCCTGGTCATGGAGAAAAAACAACAATTGGCGAAGAGAAGGATTTTGTTCGAAACATTATTTGATATTTTTTGGATTTTCTTCATCGCTATTCCAGTTAAGATGATTGTTTCGAATATATTCGCGGATTTTAAATAGAGATTGTTCA
>CAYJQQ010000038.1:0-7410 GCA_964372285.1 uncultured Gammaproteobacteria bacterium
CTGGCGCGTGTAGTTTTTGCCGCTGACTAAAATGTCGCTTGTCCCGGCTGCCTTGAACTGCCAGACGTTGCCCAACCTCTGGATGCCACGCGGTGTAGGATTGGGAGTCAAGAGATTGCTAAATGCCTGGTTTTTGATTGATCTGACTGCCTCTTCTCCCTCGGTTGCAAACTGAACCGCCACCGTCTCTTCCTTACCGAGCCGGTTTGCCTGGATCGCGGAAAGTAAGGCAACGACAGCCGAAGTTGAAAATATGGCAAAAAAAGCCATAGCCAAGGCAACCTCAAGGATCGAAAAACCCTGTTTAAGTTGAGAATTTTTCATTGTCTGCTCACAACTCCTTCTCCATTTACGGTGATGGTTTTACTTGTGTTATTAGCCGAGACTGTAATCGTGGCAGTCGCGCTCGGCAGCCCGCTGACTTTGGCAAATGTCAGCTCGTTAAGCCCGGATAGGCTAACCTGCGGATTGACAGAAAAGCGCTCGTCAAAGGCAGAGTTGCCCGAAAGAAAAAGCGTTAGGGTGTTGCCCGCATAGCGTACGCCCCAGACGCCGTTTTGCCTGCCGGTCATACTATAAATTTGGGCTTTGCGAAAGCTGCCGACAAGCTGGTCGACCGTATTTGACACGGCGTTTTGGAAGATGAAGCGGGAGTAGAAAACCGCCGAGGAGGAGACGAGAATGAGAATGATGACGACGACCAGAAGAATTTCAATCAAGGTAAAGGCAGCTATGTTTTTGCTTTTATCTTCTACTTGGAAATTATCCATTATCTTCCCCTTAAGCTTCCTGTCAACTGATAGATGGGGGTAATTATAGCAAGCGCAATAAAGCCTACGACGATCCCGATCACAACAAGAAGCACCGGCTCAACCAGCGTGGAGAGATTTTTGGCTGTAGTGTCGATCTCCTCTTCAAAAAAATCGCTAAGATACAAAAGACTCTGGTCGAGCTTTCCTGTTTTTTCTCCAACCGCAATCATCTTCAGCATGATAGGTGGAATGAACTGAAAATTTTTCGAGTTTAGCTCTTGCGAAAGATTGCGGCCGCTGGTTACGGCTTTTTTTAGGCGTATGACATAGTCTTTAAAGATAAGGTTGCTCATCCCCTCGGACAAAATCTGAAGAGACGAGATGATGCTCAAGCCGCTTTTGAGCATGACGCCCAAATTTCGGCAAAAGCTCGCCAAAACCGAAATCTGCAGGAACGGCCCAAGAACAGGCAAGGACAGCAACACCCTCTGAAAAACTTTTTTTACGGATGAGACTTCTATAAGAAAGCGAAAGCCGATAACCCAGGCTGCCGATCCGGCCAGGATAAAGACGCCATAACTTTTCATCACTTTCCCCACCCAGATGATTATTTTAGTACTTAAAGGCAGCTCTACCTCCAAAGAAGAAAAAAATGTTACCAGTTGGGGCAGAATAAAATAAGTTATAAAAATGACGACGCTAAATGTCCCCAAGAGGATGAAAGCTGGATATAAAAGAGCCCCTTGGATTTTCTTTTGCAGATTGTAGTCTTTAGTCAACTGAAGAGCCAAAAATTCCAGATTTTTTTCTAGATTTCCCGACTCTTCTCCGATATGGATGATATTGACATAGAACTGGTCAAAGACTTTGGGGTGTTTTTTGAGAGCCGTCGCCAGAGTCTGCCCATTTTCAATATCCGATACAATCTCATCAACGAGTTTCTGGAAGGCCTGCGACTTGACCTGCTCTTTTAAGGTTAAGAGAGCCTCAATTGCAGTGATGCCACTTTTGATCATTACGGCCATATGCTTGGTGAAAACAACCTTATCAAGATAGCTTATTCTTGCGAAAAACTGTGTTTTCATTGGTTATTCTTTCGTGGCTCTGATAACTTCTTCAATCGTGGTTACTCCATCCTTCACTTTCGCAAGCCCGTCTTCGACCATCGTCTTCATACCTACCTTAATTGCGATTTTTTTTATGGTTTGAGCGTCTTTTTGAGCCGTTATCGCCTGTCGAATCTCGTCATTCACCTCCATCACCTCAAAGATTCCGACTCTCCCCTCGTAGCGAGTCTGCCCGCAGCCAGTGCAACTTTTGCCAAAGTAAATTCGCGCTCTAGTCTGGCCGCGCGGAAAAACTTTGTTGACGACTTCTTTACCAAACTGTTTCTCCAAAAGGCTCACCTCGACCTCTTTACTGACACGGCAGGCAAGATGAATCTTGCGAACCAGCCGTTCGGCGATCACCAGATTAACAGTTGAGGCAATAAGATAGGGTTCTATCTTCATCTCCAAAAGTCTTGGTATGGTAGTTGCGGCGTCGTTGGTATGCAGCGTGGAAAGAACCAGATGGCCTGTCATCGCGGCGTTGACCGCGATCGCTGCGGTCTCCTCGTCGCGAATCTCGCCAACCAGAATGATGTTGGGGTCTTGGCGAAGGATGCTGCGAAGGCCAGAAACAAAAGTTAGGTTCGTCTTGGGGTTTACTTGGATCTGGTTGATGCCTTCGATGTCGTACTCGACCGGGTCCTCGATCGTTGCTATATTGACCTCTCGCCGGTTTAAGAGCTTGAGGATGGCATACATGGTAGTCGTCTTGCCGCTTCCGGTTGGGCCAGTCGCCAAAATCAGGCCGAAGGGCTTTTCATAGGCCTTTTTTACTTTCTGATCGTCGCTTCGGGAAAAACCAAGTTCAGTCAGCGACAGCTGACGCGAGTGTTCCGAAAGAAGCCGCATGACGATCTTCTCCCCTCGCGTGATCGGAACAACAGAGACTCGCACGTCCAGAAGGTCGCTTGCGAAATCTATCTTAAACTGCAGCTTCCCGTCCTGGGCGGCCAGATGCTCGTCGGTCCGCAGATTCGCCATGACTTTGATCCGGGTTACGATTGATTTGTGTAGATTGATCGGGAGATCTACGATGTCATGCAGCACTCCGTCGATCCGGAAGCGGACTAGAGTCGAGTCAGGTTCCGGCTCGATGTGGATGTCAGACGCCTTATTCTGATAAGCATGGGTCAGGATCGAGTCGACGATCTTGATGATGGGTGGCTCAACCTCCAGACCTCTGACTTTTTTGAGCTTCTGGAGATTGCTTGAGATAATCTCGTTAAACGTCTCGGTCAGATTTTTGCTATAAAAACGCAGCGCATCGAATATATCTCTTTCCGACGCATAATATACAATAATAGGCAGTCCTAACTTTCTTTTGAGAAAGTCTCGCATCTGGACGTTTCGAGGATCGGAAAAAGCTACATGCAGCCCGTGCTCATCCTTTTTAAAAGCGATAATTTTTTGTTTTTCCGCAACGACTTGCGGAATCGTCTGCAGCACTGCATCGGCAATGACCTCGTCTCGAAGCTGAATGTAGGGAATATTGTTTAGGTCAGCGATGATATGACCTAATACCTCATCTGGGATGAGCTCTTTTTTGAGGATGACATCGCCCAGCGCAAGCTTCTTTTTTTCTGCTTCTTCCGCGGCCGTGTCAAGATTTCTTTTATCAATTATGTCAAGCTCGCTTATGGAATTGTAAAGAGATTTGTTATCGTAGAGTGGCATACAAACATACTAGCATAAAATCTTGTCGATTTTTGCCACGATATCCTCGAGGTTCACCTCTGTTTTGATGAGATAATCTTGCGCTCCGGCTGCTTTGGCTTTTTCGATGTCTTCTTTTTGACCAAGATTTGAAGACACTATAACCGGTATATTTTTCCATTTAGGATTAGCCTTAAGTTCGGCGAGCGTAATGAATCCGTCTTTGCCCGGCATCACCAAGTCAAGAAGAATTAGATCAGGAGTATAATCCTGAAGAGCTTGCAGCGCCTCCTCGCCGTTCATCGCCATCTTTATCTCAAAGCCGTCTTTCTTGAGTCTAACCCTGTAGGCGTTGATCAAGTATTTATCGTCTTCAACAATGAGGATTTTTTTCATCATCCTTATTATAGCAGGTCAGTCAAGCGAAACCTCGCCTTTTTTTGGCTTTACTCCGGCCACAGGCAGAGTGAACCAGAATGTCGTACCCTTATTTTCCGCGCTTTCAAACCAAATCCTTCCACCCGAGCTATTAACTATCGCCTTGACTAAATATAACCCCAGACCAGTGCCTTCGGTGACGTGGCGAATAATATTTGCGGCTCGGAAAAATTTCTGAAATACTTTAGGTTTTTCGGATTCGGCTATGCCAAAACCCGTATCGGAAATTTGAGTCAATATCTCTTGGTCTTTCTTGGAAATAAACACCGATATTTCACCGCCGTCTGGGGTGTATTTAACCGCATTATCCAAAAGATTCAGATAGACGTGGCGGATGAGCTTTGGGTCAACACTGATAGCCGGAATGTCGTGATGGGCGCTCACGATGAGCTTTAGTTTTTTATTCTTAATTTTTTCCGCAAACTCTTGCGCGACTGTCTTAAAAAGCTCTAAAAGATTGGTCGAGCGTGGGTCTACGATGATGCGCCCGGATTCGATGCGAGAAATGTTAAGGAGTGACCCGACTAACTCAATCATCCGTTTGGTCGATTCGGCGATATTTTTGACATATTTTCTTTGCTCTTTTTTAAGAGTCCCTGATGATCTATCGCTTAGAAGCTCGACAAACCACTTTATAGCAGATAAGGGGGTCCGAAGCTGATGTGAAGCCAGAGAGATAAACTCGGTCTTCATCCGGTCGATATCTTTTTCTTTTGTTGCATCGCGGAAGACTTTTACAATACCTATTACCTGATTATTGTGAATCAGCGGAGCTGTGATCGCCACAACTGGAAATTTTCTGCCCGACCGGGTGACGTAATAATGATCGTCTGTGATCGTCGTGATTTTTACCGTCCCTTTTGTTAACGAAATCACTGCCGAACGCTTATTAAAAGGAATAGGTTTATCGCCAATATAAGCTTTGCCAAATTCTGCCCACTTCTGCCCTACGGCTTCTTTGACGCTTGTCTCTAACAATTTTTCTGCAGCTGGATTTATCAACTTGATTTTATAATCTGTGTCTAAAACAAGCAAACCCTCACCCATTGAGCTAACTATCGCCTTAGCTATATCGCGCTCTTCCCTCAACTCCTCCTGAAGCTTTTCTGCATTTATCAGTATTCGGTGCAGTTCAATAAAAACTATAAAGAGAATCGAGGAGATAGATAATAATATCAGCAATATAAACGTAGACCCCATAATATACATATTCACATCTTTTTAATTGTAAGTCAAGGAAAGCGCAATACTGCGCCTTCTGAAGACCCGCCCATAAACACTCCTCGACACGTCGAGCGAACCCGCTCGCATCGCCTGACGACGAAGCGTCTGACGCGCGGTAGGGTAGATTTTAGTATTGAGGTAAGTTTAGTCGGGTCAAGTATTTACCATCTAGCCTACGGCCGTTGGCAAGATGGTAGATCGACTGGGAAGGAATAAATGAGGCAAAAATTATTCTTAGACTGATTTGACAGTAAGTTCAACTCCCGGAGCTGGATTAGCTGGATTATTAGTAGTTTATAAATTTCCTCAATAATCTTATTTTGATGCTTTGCCCAAAGTCTCTGAACAATTTGTAAATTTTCACTTTTAGACTTATCTGACAATATATCCAACCCCCGAGGTTGGATATATAAACCAACCTCTATGCTCTATGCGAAGATGGGAAGTCATCCCAGATTAAAATATGTTAAAATTATAAAGTTTAAATAAGAATGGAGGGTTGGCAGAGTGGTAATGCAGCGGCTTGCTAAGCCGCGACGTTGAATAGACGTCCACAGGTTCAAATCCTGTACCCTCCGCAGATTTTCTTTTAAAAGACAAAGACATTTAAATAAATATGCCTCCGGGAAAAGAAAGTAATCCAATTATCTTTTTCCCCTTAACAGCAAGATCGGCTCAATACTCTTTTCCTTCTCTTCTTCAACCTCCACTTCAAATTAGAGAGAAAATTAAGTCATTGATTAAAGCTTTAGGAGAAAAAAAATTGGAATTGGGATTGACTGCAGTCGCTCTAACCGCTGGTGTAGTCGCCTATGAAGAAATAAAAAAAAGAAGAGGTCCTTATGACTTTAATATCCCAAAATTTACAGTTGAAGAATTGGAAAAATATAGAGAAATGGTTGAGATGAATTGGCGTCTGATCTATAATTATGCTTTTTTCAGATTATCGAGTGAAGAAGAAGCTGAAGATATTACTTCGCAGACATTCATCAGAGGCGCCGGAAGATTCAGACAATTTATACCCTTGGATGGGCTAGGAGAAAATCCATACAGTCCTTGGCTGTATAAAATTGCTTCAAATCTAATCAGGAACTCCAGAAGGAAGAAAAGAAGAGAAATTGCAGAATCAGAATTGGCAAGTGATCATGTAGAACACTACCTAGACGCTAATTTATTTATCACCAGTGAACCGAATCCAGAAGAGGCTTTGATCGCCAAACAAGAACTAGAGTCTCTGCAAGCTGCATTAGATAAATTGCCAGAGAGATACCAATTGGTACTGTATCTTACTTTAGATAACGCCCTGACAGACGCTGATATAGGTAAGATGTTAGGGATAAGCGAGGGAGCGGTAAAATCCTTAATCCACCGAGCTAGAAAAGCGCTGAAAAAAATTACCTAACCTCTGGAGTTAAAAATGCCCTTGGGATAAGCTAAATATTGTATTTTGTAGATTATAATCCATTGACTACATCCTGACTAATCCTAAATTTAATATATGCCTATTCGACTTGAGCCTTTCCTTAACAATTATATTTACCATGTTTTTAACAAAACTATCGATAAAAAAATAATTTTTGCAAACGAGGATTACTGTAATCATTTTTATCAGACGCTTCGCTATTATCGATCGACTAAAGCTTCGAAAAGTTTTTCTCAACTAAAAAAATTAGAGAAAACATCCCTAGAAGATTTGCTCAAGAAAGTATCCTTAAAAAAGTATTTCAAAGTGAGTATACTCGCTTACGCCTTCATGCCAACTCATTATCATCTTCTTATAAGACAAAAACAAGAAAACGGGATTTCAAAATATATCTCTGATGTTATTAATTCCTTGACTCATTATTATAATATTAAAAATGAAAGAAAAGGTCCAATTTTCCTGCCGAAATTCAAATCAGTGATGGTAAAAACCGATGAACAGCTTATTCACGTTACTCGCTACATACACTTAAATATATATAGCAGTGGTATGATTAATAAAATTGCTGATTTAATAAATTACAGTTGGTCTTCTTACGTAAATTATCTTGGTAAAAAAGACGATGACCTTGTAGAAAATGCTACCGTGCTTGCTTTATTTAATTTTAATAAAGATCGGTATAAAAAATTTGTTGAGTCAAATGCCGAACATCAAAAAAATCTTGAAATGGTTAAGTACGCACAAAATTGGTAAATATTTATCTTCAGATTGAAATGACAACATATCCAACTCCAGAGGTTGGATTCAACTT
>CAYJQQ010000039.1:0-1160 GCA_964372285.1 uncultured Gammaproteobacteria bacterium
AAGAGACTACAGTCGCAATTATTACCGATAATAAATCAATATATGCAGGTTAAGTTATTCGAACAAAAAAGACTACTACATATGCAATCAATAACCCCAGCAATCCTCCAAAAAGCGATAGCAATACAGATTCCGCGAGAAAATGAAGAAGAATATCTTGCTTTGTGGCACCAATTGCTCTTCGTATTCCTATCTCTTTTCTTCTCTCGGTGACAGACACATACATAATATTCATAATTCCTACCCCACCAACAATAAGCGATATTGCACCCAATGCAACCAAAAGCAAACTCACGGCACTAAGTATCGACTCTATTGTCTCTAAGATCTCCGCCTGCTCCACCACGCTAAAATCATCCTCCTCATATCTTTTCAAAAGCGTCTCTTTTATTTTTTCTTTTACTTCCTCTGCCTTTTCGTAGCTCTTAATTTGGATATGAATATCAAAGAATTTTTTATCCGAATTAAAAATAAAGGCGCTCGTGTATGGTATAAAAACAGTAGAATCTGAATCATGACTTATATCTCCTTTTTTCTTAAGAACCCCAATTACTTTAAATCCGTGATTTTCGACCCGGATCGTTTTTCCAGGAGCAAGTTCAGGCGACTGAAAAAGAGCCTCGGCTATTTTTGATCCAAGCACTGCCACTTTGCTCCTTTTTTTCACGTCTCTTGTATCAAAGAATTCTCCCAGTTCAACTTCAGAATGGCTTATTGAAAAATTATCCTCTGTTGTCCCTCTTATATCTGCAATTTCTGATTCTCCCTCTGACTGCACCCTCACAGTTTTTACAAAATAAGGAACCACGTACTCAACTTCGTCTATTTTTTTCAAGCTCAATACATCTTTTTCATCAAAACGAACTCCACCCAGCGTTCCACCACCTGGTCTGAATCCTCCTCCACTTTGCGAAAGCACTCTTCCCGGAAGTACAAATATGAGATTTGTTCCAAGACCTTCAAACTGTGATTTAATAAAAACCTTAAGTCCCAAACCGAAGGCAAGCAGTAACACCACCGCAGCCACCCCTATAAGAATTCCCAAAGCCGTGAGAAATGTTCTTATTTTGTTTCTTTTCAGATCATCGTACGCCGACTGGAGGATAAAAATGAAATAGTCCATATTAAAAATTAGCTTGATAGTATTTGGCCGTCCTTTA
>CAYJQQ010000039.1:1170-7324 GCA_964372285.1 uncultured Gammaproteobacteria bacterium
TTTATCTGAATCAGTCTTCGAGCTCTGTCTGAAACTATTTTTTCATGCGTCACAACAACCACTGTTATCTTATCTTTCTTATTCAACTCTTTTAGAATCTCAAGAATAATAATTCCATTTTTGCTGTCAAGATTTCCAGTTGGCTCATCTGCAAGAAGCAGTTCTGGATTCATTATGAGAGCTCGCGCGATAGCGACTCGCTGTTGTTCTCCACCGGAAAGTTTATTCGGATAATATTGCTCCTTATCTGATAGGCCGAATCGGCGAAGCAACTGCGATGCTTTTTCTTTTGGATCATGCTCGAATTTTTTTCTTGAGTATTTAATTGGAAGAAGAATATTTTCTAAAGCCGTAAGCGTATTGATAAGATGAAACTGCTGAAATACAAAACCAACATACTCGCTTCTTAGCTTAGACATCTCTCCATCATTTAAATTAGAAGTATTCTTATCATGAATAAATACTTCACCACGAGTTGGTCTATCAAGCAAGCCTGCAATATGCATCAGCGTTGACTTTCCCGAACCAGAGGACCCCATAATGGCAGTAAACTCTCCTTTTTGAATAGAAACACTCACATTCTTTAAGGCGGCAAAAATGTTGTCTTTATCAAGTTTATATTCTTTCCATACGTTATGGAGTTTAATCATAGATTGTATCGCCTTCTTTCAGACCTGAAATAACTTCAACTGAAGAATCTATCGTCTTGCCTGTTTTAATATTTGTTTTTATTTTTTGATCGCCAACCAGAACATATTTTTTCTTATTTTCAACTTTTATAAAAGAAGTTGGAATGATTATAATTTTCTTGCTTTGCCCGATAGCAAAATTTACATCACCTGTCATCCCAAGTCGATATGTATAGTCACTGTTATCTTTTGAAAAAATTACCTTCACCTCATAGACAGTCCCTGTTTCTCCTTCTTTAGGAGTAAAAGAAATGTTCGATATCGAACCTTGGATTTTTTCGTCAGGATAAGAATCTAAAACAATCTCTCCTTGAAGATCTTTTTTAATCTGTGCCACTTCTGTCTGATCGGCAACTGCGGAAAAATACACAGTGTTTGGGTTTACAATCTCAATCTCTGCTTGAGCTGGGGTGACATTCACTCCTGCATAAGGGCTGGAAATTTTTGTTACGATTCCTTCAATAGGAGAAGTAAGAGTGGACAATTCTACTGCCAATTGTTTTAGTTCGACGTCCAAAACTGCTTTCTCCAAGTCAAATTGATTTTTCTCCAGTATTCGCCTCACCGTGTCTGTCTTGACCGAACTCTTATAGGTAACTTCTTTGTCTTCTTCAAAATCGCGGCGTTCCTTAGAATAATCACGCAGCGCTTTCTCGAGATTCTTTTGCGTTTCTCTTTGATCTAGTGAGGCTAACGCCTGATATTTTTTAACGTAATCACCCACTTTCACGCCTACCCACGTCAGTCTTCCCGATGTCTGAAATCTCAAAGTAGTTTTTTCTTCGGCGCTAATTTCTCCGGATAGAGTCAAACTTTCCTTAAAAACTTCTTTCTTTACTTTGAATATTTTGTCACCTTTGACATTTTTATTTTTAGAACTGTTTGGGTAAATAAAAATACTTCCTATCAGAAAAATAACTACAAAAACATACCAATGTTTTTTGAGTAATTCGACCATAAAAAAATTATACAGCTTTTCAGTTTGTTTAAAAAGTGTCTTCACTTAACGGGAGAAAAAAGCCTGCCATTCGGTGACCGGCATTATGTTTTGCAGGCTAAAGTTCCAAGCATACAGATAAATTGCCGGAAGGAGTATGACCAATGCTATAAGAAATTTTTTTGAGGTGAGAAATTTCTCAAAGGCTATGCAAGCCATTATCCAAAGAGGTAAGCTGTATCTGCCTATATCTCTATGCTGCACAAAGACTGTAGCGATTAAAAATACCAGACTGAAATAAAAAAAACTCCTATACTTGAAATCTTTTAAAGTGATAACCGTAATTAAATATAAGAAAAAATAGAAGATAATATCTTCGAGCCAGGCTGTCCCTACCCACCTACTTTGCGAATTAAACGCTGCAAAGGGAGAAACTAAATGTATATTATCACCGGAGTGAAAGTAGGCAAAGAAGTCGTTGTACTGAATTTTATAAAAGAAAAAAACCAACAATAATCCTAGGGGAATCAACAAAATTCCAAAATACTTCCAGATCGTTACCAATACTGCTCGGCCGTTGTCGAATAGGTTACTCTTGAAAATTTTTTCAAAAATTACTAAAACATAGGCTAAAAACAATAATATTCCGGGCGTCTTAGTCATCGTAGCTAAACTTCCGAATAATCCTGCCAGTAAATATTTTTCCTTCTCAAAGAAAAAAAGTGATAAAAGAAGCAAAAGTAGAAATAAACTCTCCGGGGCTCCAATCGAGCGGATAATCAAAAATCTTGGCAACAAAAGAAATACATAAGTTAAAATCAGAGGACGCTTGCTGAAGTTAAGTCGCTTTAAGACATGATAAAAAAATAATGCCAAACCGATTGTTGAGGCTATGTTCACAAATATCATCGACTTGGCATAATTAAAAACCGGGGCAAAAAGACGGATAAGTAAAGGGTACAACGGCAAGTGAGCAGCATAGTATTTTACAGGCAAAACCACTGCGAGAGAAAACCTATCGATAAGTTGCGGAATATACATAGTTTTAGCTGCAACAACATAGAGAAGACCATCATAATGACGATAAATATAAAGAAAATTTGAATTTGGGATAGAAAGACCAAACCATGAAGTTGTACGTAGCAAAAAAGGTAGCCAAAAAATGAATGTTGTCATCAAAACAAACCCGATTAGGGTAAAATATTGAATTAATATGTCCTTGCGCATCAAATTTATTTTACCATTTCTAATCATTTTAGTCGCCGTTTTTCTTCGATTTTATAAATTTGAAGAGTTTGTCACGTTTTTGGGAGACCAAGGGAGAGACGCAATCATCATAAAAAGAATCGTTACATTCGAGCATTTTCCAGCGATAGGACCTCCTAGTTCAATTGGTCAAATATATCTTGGACCTTTTTATTATTATCTCATCGCGCCATTCCTGTTGTTTTTTAACTTTAATCCTATTGGACCAGCCGCCGGAGTTGCTCTTTTGAGCATTTTAGGAATTATTTTTTCGCATTTTGTAGTCAGGAAGGAAATAAATCACTTAGTAGCTTTAATTTTTACTATCTTTCTAACTTTTTCGGCTGTAAATATTCAGTTTTCTCGTTTCTCATGGAATCCAAACCTGCTCCCAATCTTTTCATTCTTCACTCTTTATTTTTATTATAAAACCTTTACAACAAAAAATAAGCTACATGCAATTTTGTTTGGATCATTTCTTTCCTTTTCTATTCAACTTCACCATTTAGCTTTTCTTCTTATTATTCCAATATTTTTGAGTTACTTGTCATCCCGAATTTATTTCGGGATCTCATTAAAGCGGATCCTGAAACTAGTTCAGGATGACATAGGGAATATTTTAATTTCTATTTTCTCTTCTCTTCTCTTTTCTTTTCCCCTTATCATTTTTGACCTTCGTCATAATTTTTTAAATTCAAAAAACCTAGTTAGATTTTTTTTCGAGGGAAATCCAACCGATCATGAACAATTTTTTAGCAGATTTTTAGAAACAAATAGCTCCTTTTTCTCTGACGTATTTCAGATAAATATGAACCCGTATATAGCTCTTTTTTTAACTATTGCTATCATTTTTTTAGTTGCCAAAAAATATCTTTCTCAAAAACACTTATTTATACATCTTCATACGCTTAACTTTATTTTTTTTATCTTAGCTTTTAGTTTTTTTAACAGCAGTCGCAACGCTCATTACTATAGTCCGATTTACTTTAGTTTTTTTCTGGTTTTATCTTGGATAATAGCCAATATTGTTAAAAATAAAACAGTGCAGTTTTTAATAATATTTTTAATAGTATTAATTTATGTATCTCTTAATATCAAAAGTCTCAATTACTTTTTTTTTAGCGCTGGAAACAATCAGATAAAAAAAGCTGAAATTATCGCGAAAAGCATTGTTAAAGAAAATCCTCGGACACCCTACCAAACTGTAGCTCTGCCATATGTTGAGACTGACGGTCATATCAGATATTTCTTGGAAATAAAGGGAAAAAGACCGCTACCGGCTGATACACTTAGCAATCCAAAAGAATTATATGTGCTTTGCTTTGAAAAAGACTGTCAAGTAATGGGGAATCCTCAGTGGCAGATTGCCGCTTTTAAAAAGGCTAAAATTGATAAAATATGGACGGTTGAAGGAGTAAAGATTCACAAATTAGTACATCGTAATTGAGCTTTAAATTTTGAATTTAAATTTATTTAGAAATTAGGAATTAGAACTTAGAAATTATGTCAATATCTCTCATAATTCCCTGCTATAACGAAGAGGCAAACATCCAAAAAGGTGTTCTGGATAAAATCGGCAATTTCACAAGAAATGACGACCGATTCGTTGAAGTACTGATTGTCGATGACGGATCAGACGATCATTCAAAACTAATTATAAAGCAAGAGTATTTGGCAGAATTTTCAAAGTTTAAACTCATCGAAAATAATCATCAAGGAAAAGCCTTTGCCATAATTTCTGGTATAAAAGAAGCCAAAGGAAATTTTGTTATGTTTTCAGATATTGACCTCGCAACCCCAATCGAAGAATCGGAGAAATTAATCGCCGCGATTAATAATAGATACGATATCGTAATAGGATCGCGGAGTAGCAGAAGAGCAGGAGCGCCAATCTTAAGAAAGATCATGTCTGTTGGTTTTATCGTTATTAGAGATTTAATAATTGGACTAAAAGGATTAAGAGATACACAAAATGGCTTTAAACTTTTTAACCACGAGGTTGCTTTAAAAATTATCGACAAGATTAAAGTATTTCACGAGAAAAGAAAAGCCGAGGGATCGTCTGTCACAGCCGGATTTGATTTAGAGTTTTTGTTCATTGCTCTAAAACTCGGGTATAAAATTAAGGAGATTCCCGTGAGCTGGCTTCATGTAGAGACTAAAAATGTCAATTTTATTAGAGATTCAGTCGAAACTCTGAAAGATATAGTAAAAATCAAATATTATGATTTATTACACAAATATTAACTCCTACCTGTCATTCCCGCGAAACTTGTCCTCGCGAAAGCGGGGAGCGAGAATCCAGAATTGAATAGATTCCGGATCAAGTCCGGAATGACAAAAAGGCAAAATGAAAAAAGTCACAATTGAAATTCTTATTCTTCTATTAGTTTCCTCCTTTATTATTTTCTTCCAATTCAATCAAGTCCCAAAAAAACTGTCTTGGGATGAAGTTGAATTCACCAGGTTGGCTCTCTCTCTTGACGACAAGCCATATACCCCGTACAGCCAATTAGCCACCGGCCACTCAACTCTTTATTTTTATATTATTCTTGCTTCGATTAAGATTTTTGGGCTAAACAATTTTGCTATAAGATTTCCTTCCGCCTTGTTTGGAATATTAAATATATTGTTGTTTTACTTCATTACCCGTATTGCTATTTCAAAGATTACTTATTTTAAGAAACACTTTTTACGGACAACTCTTATCCCCTTTTTCCTTTCTTTTATCTTAATTACTTCTCGGTGGTATTTTAATTTTACCCGTTTCTCTTTTGAAGTCACGTTTTTATTATTTTTAGAATTATGTGCTATTTATTTCTTTTTTAAAATCAAAACCTCCGCAATGGCAATTTTAATTATGTCTGCAATTTTTTCAGGGTTAGCTTTTCACTCTTACTATCCGGGAAGAATATTTTTTCTTCTGCCTTTACTTTTTTTATTATTAAATACAAGAAAAAATCTCTTAATAAGATTCACTCTTATCTTCTTGATTACCTTTATTGTTATAATCTCACCGTTAGTCTTTTACCTTTTATCTCATAAAGACATACGAGTTCAAGAGCAACTTTTTTTAACAAATAATAAATTATCAATATCAAAAAAAATCGCCTACATTGGTGAAAATGTTATTAGTGTTGTGTCAATGTTCAATCTAAGAGGCGATCTAAATGGCAGACACAATTACCCTGGGAAACCAATGCTGAATCCTGTTGTCGGAGCATTTTTTATACTAGGTTTCCTTGTCGTCATACTTAACTTAAAGTCTTTCTACAACAAATTT
>CAYJQQ010000040.1:0-7058 GCA_964372285.1 uncultured Gammaproteobacteria bacterium
TGGTCTTGAGCATTCTTTTTTTAATGTATCGATACATTTTGCAACACTTCCATAGCAATACTCATCAAGTTCTCCGTAAATAACCAGTGTCGGTTTATCAATAGTTTTATATTCCCTAAACAAAGGCTTCTTAGAAAGTTTCAGATTGTTGATATATTCGTTATAGGGGAAGATATTGTAGTCGCCATCAGGGTTAATGGTATCGTATAACGATTGATAAGAAATTAATGGCTCTTTAATGATATATTTTGGAACTAATTTTCTACCATCTCCTTTTGCTATTTCCTGCCTGCACTTTTTTAGTACAGCAAAAAATTTTTTACGGTTTTTCTTAAATTCAAATTCATAATATAATCCCGTATCGTCTCCTCCGGATAGAAGAATATATTTACTGACGGGATTTTTCCTTTGATAGTAATGATAAACTACAATCTTATTTGCACCGGTCGATGAGCCAATCAAATAAAAAGTTTTATAACCTAATTTTTTAAGAAAATCTATCGCGCCATCAATGTCATAAATACAATCCTTAATAAGTTCATAGGTCATCCCATAAAGAACCCTCTCTTCCTCGCTATTAACTATTTTATTCAATTTTTTAATCCAATGTGCCCCGCGATTGTTAAAAGGAAAAAATGAGACGCCTGCCCTATTAAGATTCTCTCCAAATAAATTCATCTCTTCTGCTTCGTAGAATATCGAAGAGCTTCCGTTGCCGTGAAGATATAAAGCAACTTTATCCGTTTTCTTATCCGGTTGATACAAAAACCCTGGCAAAGAAAGCTTATCTCTAGTTTCAAAACTAACAATCTGTAAATTCTTTCTCATATCAGACTTATCCGCCAAAAATCACAGGCAGAATGCTGACGCGATTGAAAAGAAATAATAACCCGACGATTATACTAAAACCTGCTGTCACCAATCCTAAACCTACATACAGATTGGAATTTTTCTTTGCTTTGGCAAATCCTAATATCGAAAAAAGCGAAATTGCCGTATTTGACAATACTAATCCAAAGACAAAAGTGAATAGCAATAAAATTCCTACTAATCCATGACCTACGCCAGCGGTAGTTATAAATAGGAGAACCTGGGTTGGCGTTTCTGCTCCTACCCCGTGAATCATGCCGACTGTAAAAGCTGCCTTCCAAACATTTTTATTTTCTAAGTGACGAAGTTCTCGGTGTTCATGCTTGTGGGGTATTTTATTGTGTAAAAAAAGTGAAAGCCTATTTATCAAATCCAAAACTAACATCCACCTGCTCCTCATTTTGAAGTTTTTTCCGTATCTGACGATTGAAAGAAAAAGCCATAACCCCAGAAAAATGAGCGTTATCCCAACAAATCTCTCCATAAGCGCATCCACCCAGTCGGGCAAGTTAGCTCCGATGACAATCGCAGCCGACCCTAAAACAACAACGACGAATGCGTGACCGATGATATAGAGAAATCCTAAAGCAAACGCCTCCAGACGATGATCAGAAGTTCCAGTTACATCGGTTATGGCAGCTATATGATCCCAATCTATGCCGTGCCGAAATCCTAATAAAAATGCCAAAAAAAAGACAGCGTAATTAGAAAAATCCCAAGACATAATTTTATTTCTGGCCGAGCTGCTTTTTTAAAAGATCCAGAACATTTTTTTTAGCTTCTTCTTCGCTCATCCCCCACTTCTCGGCAAGCAGCTTAAAATCAGCATCGGTTAAAGATCCGCCGCCTTCTGATATCTTTCCTTTACCCATATCGTCATTTGGCATCTCACACCCACAGTTATAACACATGTTAAAATTTGTCTATGAACTTGTAACTTATCAGAACAATTCAGAAAGATCGGCTTAATCGGCTTTCATCGGATACCAGTTAAATCAGATTTATCAGATATATCAGAATTTTTCCGATATCCGATTAAGCTGATGCGAGCTGATCTCTTCAGATTTATCCGAATCACTCTACCACCACTGTCCCTACCTCGCCCGGATTTAGATGATTGTGATAATTATATGAACCAGGTTCAGTAAAAACTAAGGAGACAGACTCTCGCGGCTCAAAATTTCCCAAGTTGAGAGGCGGATAGACAAGATGGGTCGGGTGTTTGGCAGAACGTACTTCGGCAGTCTGGCTTGTTTTGTTTGTCCATACGACCTTCGCACCTACCTTGACGGTAACTGATTGAGGTTCAAATCCAGCTTCTGTCAGCAACACAACAGTCCGCTCTTCCTTATCTTCCTCTTCATCTTTATCCTCTTTTTCTATCGCCTCATCCTCTTTCTCAACGGCATCATCCCTGTCCTCAACCTCGGCGGTTGGCTGTACTTGATTCGTAGGCCCAAGCGTACCTTGGTTTTTGGAAAGGACAAATACCCCTGCTAAAAGTAATACCCCAACTACTACAAACAAAAGGATCTTATTATTCATTTTTTATCACCTCATTTCTTACAAAATGTCAAAAAATGCGCAGCGTCTAAAATTATATAATATTTTTTATCCATATGGCAACTGTACAAAAATTTGAGACGGAGCTTTTGAAAAAATGCCGAGCGGCAAAAAATACATATACTTTCTTCTTTGAAAGACCTCGGGAATTTAACTTTCTTCCCGGGCAATTTATGCGTTTAACTCTTGAGATAAGCCAGACAGACGGAAGAGGCAATCATCGTTTTTTTTCAATTGCGTCTGCACCGACCGAAAAGGATTATCTGATGATCACAACCCGTTCCAATCATAGCGCCTTTAAAAAAACCTTAATTTCTCTTCCCATTAAATCGAAAGTTCAGATTTCAGGACCTTATGGCGTCTTTATTCTAAAACCCGAAGAGACTTCACCGCATATTTTTTTGGCAGGAGGTATCGGTATTACTCCCTTTAGAAGTATGATCGTTTATGCTTCGGATATGAATCTTAGTATACCAATTATCCTTTTTACCTCGTTTAGCACGGTCGAAGAAATTGTCTTTCAAAAAGAGCTTCAAGAAATTGCAACTAGACATCCATGGTTTAGGCTCGTTGAGACGATCACGCAACCGGATGAATCAAAGACGCCATGGCGAGGAATTGTGGGAAGGATTGATTCAAACCTTATTAAAAAATACTTACCGGAATTGTCTTCCTCTCTTTTTTATATAGCCGGGCCGCCCGAGATGGTTGAAGCAATTGACAACCTTGTAAAATCGCTGCAGGTCGATGATTCACGCATTCGAAAGGAAAAATTTTCCGGCTATTAAACAAGATTGTCTGCATCTGATTGTTTCTTTTTAATATACATCAATACTCCTCCGGCAACTCCAAACAACACCACAAGCGCAATCACGGTTAAAATAAGATTTAGTTTATTGCCCGCGATGATTGACTTATTCGAATCGCCCGGAGTGAGATTGGTCGCATTAGGCGTTGGGCTGGTCGGTGATTGAGGCAAAAGAGACTGTCCGTTTTTTGTAGCCGCCATTAGATCAACGTTGTTTGCTGAAAGATGGTTTTGGTTTTTTTCTACAAATTCTGATGTAGTCATCCTGATCGAGCCTGTTGCAGGAGAAACAAATTCAAGATAATAATTAAAAATTGGTAGATTTTCGGGTGGGACGCTGAAAAATCCGTTTGCATCGGCTGTAGTTTGGTAATATAACCCGTCAGACATCTCAAGCTTTACATTTACTGTTGCATTTGGCATAACATTTCCGTTTTGATCTTGGGCGTAACCCTCAATATATAAGAGTATCGGCTGAAATTCAGCATCCCCTGCTGAACCTATATCCTGGGCTGAAACTTTGCCGTTTACCCCGATTAAATCGGGGTTTAGGAAAGATAAAGCTCTTTGAATCAGATGTGAGAAAAATTGATAGGCTGATCTTGAGGAAGAATTACCTGGAGAATTACGACGTACTAAAGTCGTCAGATCAACTTTTATTATACTTATCTTAAGGGGCTCGCTCTGAGGAATATTAGCGCTGGGTACCAAGATTTCCCAGTCTCCATTTTTATCAGCGCTTGTCCGCGCTATCTCTTGCCCGCTATTTTTCCCAACCAGAGTAACTATAGAAAGAGGGTGGGAAATTACGCCTTCATACCTGTTCCATTTCCCTATCCTTAACGAGGCTACAGACATGGATCTGGGATCTGATCTAAAGGGAGGGCTTGATCCTGGATCAAGCGGAATATCGCGGTGTTCAGGATTACCAAAAGTTTCAACAATTTGTTCATCTGGTTTATAGATATCAGAATAAGCTTTTTCATAGTTTGGATGTAAATTAGGATCAGCAATAAAAGTATGAGTAAGGGGAGGTAATGGAAGAGGATTGAGATAAAATATCCTCTGACCGCCTGGTTTTATTGCCACAAAGAAATTAAAAACTCCATCGGTTTCTGTCCTCTGTGGATTATTAAGCCCTCTTTGAATAACCAACTGCTTATTCTTGTCCCAAAGACTTACCCTAACCCCTCGGATTGGCTCAAGACTTTGGCTGTCAAAAACTCGGCCATAGGGATCCCAGCGGATGCTTACGCATTTGGCCGGATCCTGCTGAAACTGAAATGTTGCGTACTGAATCGTATCCGCCCTAGCCTGACTGACCAATTTAGGTTCGTTTATGGTTACTCCAAACCAGGCATAGCTGACATGACCTTCTGCGTTGTTCATTTGAGCAACGAGATCGACTTTGCTGTATGATGCCTGAATTGACTGCGGAGGGCTCGTCCCCTTTGGCACCTCGAAAGTAAGAGGAGCAATTGTATTAGTCATATCAGAACCAAAAATAAGCCGGTCAGATTGTTTGTTTCCAGTAGTGCATTTATAATTTGATAGTGTAGTTTTGGCAGGCGCGCACAAAACTACGTAGATATCATGTAGAGATGGAAATCCAACCCCCGACAAAATGACGTCAACCTCGGGCGGCGGCAGTCTTGTTTTTTGCCCCACTTGTGCTGCTTTTAGACAGCGCCAAAGCTGCGCAGGTGGCGCTTCTCCAACTTGATCCACTTGTCCTTGAACGGAATGAGTAAATTTGTTAGAAATGAATAAGCAGAAAAAAAATGCAAATAGTATTGTGATGAATTTCTTTATCATAATTTTATACTAGGTCAATTTTTAATTTTTGTCAACAACAAGTTTTCATGAAAAAAATTTTTTTATTATTTTTTATATTCCTTCTTTACGTCGTTGTTTCAATAAAACCAGCCTTTGCTCAAGCTACACCTACCCCAACGCCTCCTGTTTAGCCTTGAATGGGCTCGTGGTGTCCTCTGATCACAGGTATAAATTACACCTGTGCCGCTGACTATCGCGATTGGGTGCGAAATAAGTCTCAAAATTTATGGGTCAGCGACCCGGAGGTTACGGCGCTTGGCAAAGCCGGCGAGAGGTCTCGTCAATTTCTTTACTGGACTCTAACGCACCGATCGATAGACGACCATCCTGTTATTCTTTCAGTTTGGTCTTTTGTAAAAAACATCGTCTATTTTCTTCTATTGGTTGTTGCGGCCATTTTTGGGTTAGGAATTATTATAGGTCAACGCACCAACTTCAATCTCAAGATTGACGTCTGGCCTCTGTTTTTGAAAATTCTTCTTCTTTTGCTTTATGTTACCTTCTCTGCTCGTATCGTGTTGTTGGTCGTCCAGCTGTCCGATACTCTGATGTTATTTTTTATTGAAAGGCTCGGAGTCAAAAATCTTTTCAACATTTTTTTTCTTTCCGCCCAAGGTGGAAGCGTAATCTTAGACAGCGAAACTGCCTATCAGACCTTCAAGGGCTGCAGCAATATGAATATTGAGCTTTTAGACTCGGTCAAGACCTCAAAATTCATGGTCAACTTCACCAACATGACCTACTATATGATCGGAATCATGTTTATACTAAGAAAGGTTCTACTCTGGCTACTTCTTTTTGTCTCTCCGTTTTTGGCCCTGCTCATGCCGTTTGTCTTCATCAGAAATGTCGGTTGGATCTGGATAGGCGTCTTTTTCCAGTGGGTTTTTTACGGCCCTCTCTTCGGTTTATTTTTGGGCGGGTTGGCAAGTATCTGGGGTTCTCCCTCCCACATCCCGTTTAACTTTGACTTCTCGCGCACCAACAAGATGGAAGGATTTATCTACCCCACGACTATTAACATTCTCTACGGCGGCCCGGCTCAAAAGCTGGAGCTTCTCAATTCGTCTAACTACACCGATACATTTGCCGAGTATATAATCGCTTTGATCATGCTCTGGGCGGTTACTTTCTTCCCTTGGTGGCTGCTTCGAATCTTTAGAGACTACTGCTGTGAGGGTATATATGCGGCTAAAAATATTCTTTTGTCTATGTACGACCAGATGAGAGGAGGCCCTCCTCCATCCGCGCCTGGTCCTGTACCAATTCCTGCTCCAGCCGGGCTGACAACCGGTGCTGCCCTCAAGCTACCAAAAGAAGAGGTAACTCGAATGGTGACGAGACTCGAAACTATCGAAGAGATCAAAAAAACTAGGACAGAGGACATCTCCCGCTCGCTGCAGTTTTCCGTATCGCATCTTACCGACATTGCCCGTTTTGAAACCAATAAGCAGCAGCAAGAGACAATAACTAGAAATATCAATTATCTGCAAAACCCCCTAAAGGCAGAGACGCCAACCGAACGCCAGAAATATATGAACATAAGAAGCGAGCTTTTCAACCGGGCGGTTAAAGAAGACAAGACAGCCAAACAAGTCCTCTCTTCAATTTCAACCTCAAAGGTCGAGCAGCTGCAAAGACGCGAGGAGATGTTAAAAACAACACCTCAATCTATCCCTGTGACGCATCTTGTCTCAATCAAGGTAAAAATACCAACCGAAAAGGTGCAATCGGTGACCACTTCATTTGTCCAGTCGGTCTCACAAAATACAACTATGCTCCAGTCTCTCTCACAGCTTACCCAGATCCCCCAGACAAAAGTTCAATCAGTACTTAATGCCTACACTCAAAATATTTCCCAACCGACGTCCAAGATCATACAGTCCATAGCGACTCAGACTGGGATCTCAAAAGAAAAAGTTTCCAACATCATACAAAATACAACTAATGTCATTAGACAATCGCAGCTTATTGACAAGAT
>CAYJQQ010000041.1:0-6991 GCA_964372285.1 uncultured Gammaproteobacteria bacterium
GAATCTGTCGAAGTGTACTATCAAAATCGCCACTGCAGGCAAAAAAGAGTAAAATGGATTTATGAAACTAAAAGATTTACCAAAAGTCGATAGACCACGAGAGAAGCTCGACCCGCCTGCGCCGAGCCTGCCTGTCGACAGACAGGGCTTCGGCGGGCAGGGAAAGGTACCGTCAACATCCCGTCTAAGACGTTTTTGGAAATATTTAGGTCGTAGTCAATATTTAAAAAGTCAACTGTTAAATCGTCGTCGAACGCAAAGATGTAATCTATTTCTAATGTTTTTTTATTCAAAAACTCCTTTAGTAAGCTATTTTTGTTTAAATTAATCTATTGGTATATAATAAAAGTTAATCGTAAGGGAAAAAAGTAATCAATAAAATAGGATTAATGGTAAGTAAAAAGTATACATATATTAGTTTATTTAGCAGTGCGGGGGTGGGTTGTTTTGGTTTGAAAGAAAACGACTTTCAGTGTATTGCAACAAATGAATTACATGAGAGTAGGTTAGCCGTACAAAGAGCTAATAACACCTGTAAGTATGATAGTGGTTATATTGTCGGCGATATCTCTAACGTAAAAAACCAAGCATTGTTATACGCAGAGATTCAAAGGTGGTCTAAAGAACAAGAAGGAGTTGATGTTATTATTGCAACTCCTCCTTGCCAAGGTATGTCCACCGCAAACTACAAGAAAAACAATGAGCAAAAAAGAAATTCACTATTCGTTGAAGCGGTGAAGATCATTAAAAATATTCAGCCAAGAGTTTTCATATTTGAGAATGTTAGAGCGTTTCTAGATACAATATGTACTGATACAGACGGTAACAATAAGCTAATCTCTGAAAGTATATTCGATAACTTATCAAATGATTATAATATCTATAAAAGAGTAATTAACTTTAAAGATTATGGGGTGCCATCAAGTAGACCAAGAACTGTGGTCATAGGAACCTCTAAAAAGCTTTTGAATATATCTCCATTGAATATTTTTCCGATTAGACAAAAAGAAATTACTCTACGTAAAGCGATTGGTCACTTGAAACCATTAAGATATGGAGAGATCGATGATAATGACTTGTATCACTTTGCTCGTGAGTATCCAAAGTATATGGAAGAGTGGATTAGGGGCACAAAAGAAGGTCAGAGTGCATTCGAAAATAATATAAAGCCATACAAATTCGTTAATGGTAAAAAGCAGGTATTGAAATCAGGTCATCTAGGCAACAAGTTCAGAAGATTATTTTGGGATAAGCCCGGAGCGTGTATCAATACAAGAAATGATCAACTAGCAAGTCAAGATACGATACACCCTATTGATAATAGAGTGCTTAGTATTAGAGAGTTAATGATTTTAATGTCTATACCGAGTCATTTTAAATGGACGGGCGTCGATATCAAGAAGATCATTGATAAAAAGCAATTTTTTAAAAAAAATGAGCTCAATATAAGACGTTGTATTGGGGAAGCGCTTCCGACAAAGATTATGGATAATATTGCAAAGAATATTAAAGAATCACTTATTTTTGAAGACTTTGTTGGTCAATATAAAGAAAAAAACCTTAAAAAATACCTTAAAAATAAATCATTAAATAGCAACTTTTACATCAATGCGTTCCTTGGTGAGGAGCAATTAACAAATAGAAAATTAACAGGATCATTTTACACTCCGCAAAGTGTAGTCTTTCATGCAATTAAGAACTACAAACCAAACACTAATAAATCCTTAAAAATTCTTGAACCAGCTGTGGGGTTGGGAGCATTTATCCCTCAGCTACTGAGGCTTATCGATGATGTACACGACGTCAAGATTGATGTTGTGGATATAAATGACAAAGCAATAAAAGCTCTAAAACGTTGTATAAAATTAATCAATAGGAGCAAGAATGTAAAAATTAACTTTATATGTAGTGATTTTTTAAAATTGGATATTCAACTCACTAGTTATGATTTAGTTATATCAAACCCGCCCTATGGGAAACCGGGAGTACGTGAGTTGCGGGAGTATAGAAAAGTTTTTAATAACAAAAAAGCTAGCAACCTGTTCGATTTTTTTATGAAAAAGTTTTTTTATTGTTCCAAGGAATTAATACTAGTAATTCCTAAGACTTTTCTTATGGCGGCTGAGTATGGGGAGACTAGAAGGACGTATGAAAGACTCTCGATAGTATCAATAAATGATTTCGGTGTAAAGTTTTTCAAAAGAGTCTTTATAGAAATTATATCAGTCCATTTTAAAGAAGGATTTAATGGTGATATGCTAATTGAGTCTATGCTAGAAAATAAACGGATGACCCAAAAACAGAAATATATTTTTCATGATAAATCTTGGTTACTTTATAGAAATCAGTGGTTTGATCAATATATATCAGGATTAACTCTTAACTACTTTAATTTTTTTAGAGATCGTCAAATTACAAATAAGTACTTACAAGGCAAGGGGAATATTAGAGTTTTAAAATCAAAAAATATATCACGTTCAGGGGAGATAGTAAATATACCAGGATATGATTCGTTCATTGATAACGCCGAGATATTTAATGTTAAAAAGTATTTAAATTCCAAAAGTATTATTATGCCTAATTTTACCTACAATACTAGGGCATCGGTATTACCAGATGGATGTGTTCCAAATGGTTCAATTGCCATATTGATTCCTAAAAACAGTTCTATTAAGAAAGTAAAATTGGGTCTATATGCGACAGATGCTTTTAGGAAGTATTATGCAGTAGTAAAGAATAATTCTAAATTTACAATCAACATTGATTCGGGTTCAATTTATTATATAGGAGTAAAAAAACATGATTAAAACAATAATTAATAATTTAATAGATGCCTCTTTAAGTAAAACCAAGGGAAGGTTTTTGTCTGATAAGTCTTATGGATATGATACCGTATTTTTTATCGCTAAATTTATTTTACGAAATTGTACGGATAATAAATTTAATAAGAAGGAACAACGACAAAAAGTTATCGATTATATAGAGGATATTTTTAATTTAAAACATAATACCGCCGGAGCCGTGAACTATTTAGTTGAAACATTGAATTTATTAGATTTTGGAAACGTAATTGAAAAAGAAGATGGTCAAACCTATAAAATTGTTCGTAGAGATATACTTAAGTTTATTTGTGAATGTCCAGAAAATGCATATATATTTTTATATTTACTGACTTATCAAACGTATAAGAACGACGGAATTTTAAAATTATTCATTAAATACTGTCAATCGGGAAATATCGAAGAGAAAGAAAAAATTGTATCAAAAGTTTTTGATGTGTTCAGTAGTAAGTCGATAAGTATCCAGCGATCTGGTAGTAATTGGGCTAAACAATTAGTAAAATATTCTTTGATTATTCTAGGTTATGCAAATCGCCAAAACTATATTACTAGAACGCTTAAGGTCCATTCTAGGATAGTAACAATTGAAGATTTATCCTTGAATATTGAGGGGACAAGGACTCCTGATTATTTACCAAAGAAAAACGATTATATTCAAAAATTCTCAACTGATTATATCGTCGCTAATTTATCCTCATATATATTCGACCGGATAAAGTTTGATCGATCAAAAACAGTTATTACCCAAAGTTTAGCAAGCGATTTAGCGGATTTGAAGCTTGAAATGATAGATCTTAGGTCGCAAAATAAGCCGGATGATTTACCTGATAAGCAACAGTATATTGAACTTGAAAATAATATTCGTCAAAGGAATCCCTCTATCCAAAATACATTTCGTAAAAGCTTATTAGAACGTAATAAGGAAATTTGTTTTATTTGTGAATTTTCTTTTAGAAAATTTCTTATCGCAAGCCATATAAAGCCGTATGCGATATGTGACAATACATACGATGCTATCAATTACTATAATGGTCTATTACTGTGTCCTAATCATGATAAGCTTTTTGAGGGCGCAAAATATATGACTATTGAACATAATTCCGGTAAAATTATTTTAAACGATTTAGCAAAAAACTCGAATGATTTTGCCGCACTTCATGGACGGTTTATTGATAAAAGATTAGTTAACTCTGAGAGAAAACATTATTTAAAATGGCACAATGATCAATTTTTAAAGAATAAAAATTAATTAGGATATAAAACTGTAACAAAAATCAGTATTTTACGTCTCCATCTTAAAAGGGCGGAGTATGTGAACTTTCAAAATATAATAAGCAAAACGAAGATTTAATTTAAACACATTATTTGTGCAACTAAATTACGTCATTCTTCGTCACGGGCTCTCATACGATAAAACACAAAACACGCGACGAAAGGTCGCTTTTTTAGTTGGTAAAGGTCGATTAAAAGTTAATGAAATATAAAGTTATGACAGCAAAATACGTAAGAAATAGCGGTGAACCATGGACTTCTGTTAATGAAAAGCAATTAGCACAGTTAGCTAAAAACAATACGCCTACTCGCGTCATTGGCTTAAAATTAGGAAGGACAGTAAATAGTGTTTACAAGAAGGCAAGCGAGTTAAAAGTTAACCTTCATCCTGTAAATCAATCTCCTTATAACAGGAAGAAAAAATAATAGATGAAAATAATTATGGCAATCTATTCTAAAAGTCGGCATTGCCTAAAATTAAATTATTATTAAGCCGAAAGGCATACGTTAAGTAATCATGGCATTTACACCACAAACCCCAAGATTTTTCACTAAGCAAGATATTGAGTCGCTAAATCCTAACCAATATGGAGTTTACGGAATCTTTAGACAGGGACAATGGGTATATGTTGGCAAGGGAGATATTAGAAAAAGACTTCAAGCCCATCTTACAGGAGATAATCCAATAATCCTTGCATGGAATCCGACTCATTGGGTAGGCGAAGTTTGCGTTGATCCACAAATGAGTGCAAGAGAAAAACAGCTTATCATCGAACTGAATCCATCCTGCAACCAAAAAGTAGGTTAATAAGGGTCTTGAAAATGTATCCAATGAATAGAGCCTGACAGACCTGAGGGGGAGAGAATTATTTAATAGATAATTGGCTTGGTCGAGATGGCAATTTACCGATACACCCTTCATAAAGAATTTCCGGAAATAGCGGAGATTTTTTATTTATACTTGAATCAACCCTCTAATCTGTGCTACGATTTTGGTAAGGTAATAAAAAACTATATGATAAATGCAAACGAAGCTGGAGCTAAATATACCAAAAAATCTTTTATGGCTTTTCTAAACGAAGAGCCGACTTGTGATGAAAAATGGGTTGCAGGTGTTATTAACGCATCTACTCCGCAAGATATAACTCAGGCGTTAGAATCGCTTTCTGTTTATAGCAACAAAAAGCGTTTTCAATTTTTAAAGCAGTTATGTGGTCAGCTTAATTAAGGTTTATAGTAACTCGTTTATTTGAGCTAAGATTTCAGCAGGATAGTGAGGAATTTGGAGCCAATCCAAAGTTCTGAAATCGTCTGCGACGAAGCGCATTTTCTATAGAAAAAACGGGTTTTTATGCTCGTTTTTTAAAACTTTTTTGATAGGTAGCGGTGTAGCCGAGTTCTGATATGCTTTTTATAATCTGAAGAAATAGAGAAATAGGGGACAACCATCATTTATTCCGCTCGCGATTCTTACGGATTCTATGAAAAAATATGTTGTTTGCAAACTAACAACATCCTTACAAACTTGCCTGCCCGCCATAGCTTCAGCGACGGAGAGAGTTTGTAAGGATGTTGCGTATCATGCAGAATTTGTCGTAAAATGGTAAAATAATTTTATGGAAAATAAATCGGAAAATTTAGGAAACAAAAGCGAAACGGAGAAAATGCCGGAAGTTGCGGGCGATATGGAAATCGCGCTTTTTCTCGCCGAACACATAGACAATCCTTGCGAGGCGGAAGTGGCGCCCGGAAAAAAAAATATCCGAGAATTTTATTTGAAGGAAGCAAGAAAGATGCTTTCCAAAATGACCGAAGAAAACGCGAAAAGATTTTTAGAACTTAAAATCAAAGAATACGAGTGAACAACATTCCAACATTCTCAAGAATGTTGGAATGTTTAAAAACCAACTAAATTGAAAAATGAGAATAGATTTATGGACGAAGAAGTATTTAAAAAAGCAAAAGAGGAAAATTTAGATAAAAATGAAGCAGAGGAACTTCAGGACCTTGTAGATGAAACCGGACTTGATGTTGATGATGCTTTTGAAATTTGGGAAGCCATGTAATTTCTAGAACCCTTACTCGCAATTCTCGCGGATTCTCTACGAAAAACATCTTGCCGCAAAATGGTAAAATAGTTCGACGGGCTCACCATAAATAATTTTATGAAAATCTCAAAAGAAATAATTAATAGTTCCCTTAAGCAAACAATCAAAGAATTTGGTAAAAATGAGTTGGCATTTTTAGCACTTACCACAAAGATTGAATTGCCATTAAGAGATAGATGGGCATATGTATTGTTTAATAAATTATCCAAAAGCGATTTTATTGTTTCAAGAGAGTGGAAAAGGACTGATATCGCAATAATTAATAAAGGTAAACCTAGTTCTTTAATAGAAATTAAAGCCCTTTATACCTTTAATGCAGTAAATACAAAAGGATTTTATAAGAAACAAATAAATCGTTTACAGGATGATGAAAACAAAGCATCTAAACTAGCCTCTAAAGGTACTGACATTTACACAGTTTTATTTGCTACACATCCACTCTTTATTGTTCCGCACAAGCTAGAAGGTATCGTGAAATATATCCCAGGGATTAGTATGGCTTTTGAAAAATGTAAGAATGCTAATAATATAAAGAAAATTGCCATCGGAAGAATAAAGGAAGAGTTTAAAAGAAAAGGAAAAAATTTAATCACAGAGGGTACACTAAAGGCTGGTTCTGCTTTTGGCATAGAAACAGAAATTATTTATTGGATACTATGTAAATAATCTTTCATGTATCCCGCTCGCAATTCTTACAGATTCTATAAGAAAAATATTTTGTCGCGAAAATGGTAAAATAAATTTATGGATTTGGATATTATTTTGTACATT
>CAYJQQ010000042.1:0-5019 GCA_964372285.1 uncultured Gammaproteobacteria bacterium
GACTTCGTTCGCATAAGCTCACTTCGCTCGAAGAATAATGACCCGCCTTCAGTTAATTAAAAGAGAGACTTAAATTTTGTTTGAGTGCTTCTGTTTTACTCTGATGATTAGAATCAGAAGGTTCATATACAGGGATATCTGGACGCACTTTAAGGAGTCCTTGAAGTGCTAAATTAATTCGTTCTTTAGCGACGGTTACATATTTTTCCTCTATTTCTGCTCCGGCGCTTTTGCGATTGTGCAGAATAGCGGCTACTGTAGTAGTTCCAACCCCAATAAACGGATCAAGTACCAAGTCTTTTTCTTTTGTCATAGATAAAATTAATCTTTCTACTAGTGCTATTGGAAATTGACATGGATGCAGAGTTTTTTCTACGTGGTTACTCTTAACATTTGGTATCTCCCAAACGTCAGAAGGATTTTTTCCTAAAGGATTACTGGAGAGTTTTCCTTTTTGTGGTCCTTTATAATGTTTTTTCCCCGGATATTTTTGCGGTATACGGATAGAATCAAGATAAAATAAGTAATCGTCACTTTTAGTAAACCAGTTTATTGTTTCGTATCTGCCAGAGAACCTTCGTGAAGCATGAAGTCCGTGTCCAAAATGCCAAATTATTCTGTTTCTTAATTTCATTTCAAGTTTCTCAAAGATTGGGTAGAGAATAGCATCCAGAGGAATTATATATCCGTTTTCAACAAAATTACCGACCTGCCAACATATACTGCCTTGAGGCTTTAGAACTCTAAAACATTCCTTGATCACTTTTTCTTGAAAATTTAAATAATCTGCTAGATTAATTTTTTTTTCATACTCTTTCCCAATATTATAAGGAGGAGAAGTTACGACAAGTTGTACAGAATTGTTTGGTATTTGTTTTAATAAGTCAAGACAGTCCCCTTCAAATAGAGTAATCCAGTTTTTTTTGTTAAAATTTGATTCAATCTCAAATTGTTTAGAATTAAAAAGCATAGTTTATATTAATAAATATATCAAAAGTTATCCAATAGAAGATTTTCTCATCTTCCCCAAAAAGAAAAACTTTTAGTGCCTTTTTGCCAGACGAGGCGAGCAAGAAAAAAGCTTGCAAAAAGCCAAAAGTAAGAAAAGAAAAGCTCGTTTGAAAAATCGTTAATTGTTAACTGTTGATTGATAAGTATTTTGGCTGGGAGGTAGAACAAATAAGGGAATGGTGTGGCGAGAATAAGCTGATAAATTGGCTTGGGTAAAATGTCTAAGGGAAAGTAATTCCCCGCCACAAAGAAAAGCAGGACAGTAAAAATAAATCGGATCGGCCAGACCTCGGTGGTCCAAAAGCCAATAAACGACAGACTTAGATTAATAAAATATGAAATCAAAACGCTATTGATAAAAACGACTAGGAACAAAGGCAGATTCCTCGGAGAAACAATGTTAAGTTTAAATAGCCAGATCAAAAAGATGATTTCAAAGATCGCAAAAAAAAGATTCACCATTTTATCGGCAATTTCGCGGGCGAAATGATAGTTAAAAAAAGAGACTGGTTTAAGAAGATTGTTGATTATCCTCCCGTCATTTATATCCGATGAGATCTCAAAGGTTCTCGTGCCAAAAACAAATGTGGCTATAAGATTACCATAGAGTAGATAGGAGACGAATTGAAGTCTGTCGTAACTACCAATTACAGGATTTCTATCTAAAACCGCCGACCATAAAAAAAGCGGAAGCAATATATTCAAGACTACTCTAAAGCGCCAAAGTATAAAGTTTAATCTATAGACAAAGAATTCTTTGGTGGTAACCGTAAGGACAGCTAGATATTTTTTCATCAAGGAAATTGTAACATTTCTTTTAAAGAGTTAATTCGAGAGTTAAATCTGGAGAAGATTTACCAAAAACGTGGAAGACTGCATCAACAGCTGGTGATGAGACATTTACAAATAGAGCTAATTGTTGAGTAAAATGATCCCTTCATGGAGATCAATCTTAAGGTTGTTAACGAGTAGGTCTCCGTTGCCGATTTCAGCTATTTCTCCCTGATTAACATATTGACCGGCATTAGAGTCATTCTCATATTCCAGATCACACTCAACAGGTTGTCCTGCAAGAGGTATTAATGATTTATTATTTCCTTACTGTCTTTGAGAAATGTTTCTAATTGGGTACAGTGAGATAAGCGTGAGTCAATCATAGCATTATCCATATCCTATGATTTTAAACTTACGCCCTATTTTTCATACTCATTATGTATTAGACAAGACTGCAGTTGACTAGAAAGACCTAATATGCTAAAATAAAAGCTTATGAATGTCGAATTGCAGCGGCCACCAATTATTGCCCCAGTTGATTCAGAAGTTGTAGCTTCATTGGGGGCTCTTGATTCAGGACCTGCTGGCTATGCTGAATATCAAACACCTACTCCTGCAGGATGTCAACCATCTACGACTTTGGACATGGCTCCCCATTACAGCAGTGATACTTTAGGAGAAAATGGACGAGGCAGTCTTAAGGTTGATGGATACGCAGCCGATTGCCTCGTAAGAAGATTTGGAGAAACCACGATAACAAATATAAGATGGGATCCTTTTGAGGGTTTAGGTCGCGATTCAAAAAGCTTTCCTAGCGCTCTTGCTAAAATAGATCCATCATTATATAAAAGGTTAGATGAATTTAAAGCAGATAATCCTGATAGAGGAATAGAATCTCATGGTGATTTCGGCATGGCTGTAGTCCAAGCTGCTGATTCAGCTTCTTCTTTTGCGGTATTGGAAACTGCTCAAAGAAATTCAGACGGAACTCTAGGTTATGCCCCTGACGGAAGCGAAAGTGGGATATTACTTCTTGCTAGAGGAGGAGATCAGACAACGGCAGTCGAGATAAGGCCTGAAAATTTAAGAGAATGGGCTGATCCAGCATATGGACGCATCAGGCCAGATGCTCTGGCGTGTATGCAGATAAAAGCGGTGGGGACGAATCAAGTGCTTGTTCAGGCAGATTTTAGTGGCCCATATGCTGGGTATCATGATACACGAATTTTCTCAATTTTTATTGAAGGCGCATCGATAAAAATTAAAGAAATTAAACAAGTTGGGCCGATGAAAACCGGCAACTTATTAGGTCTTGATCATAAATTTACAGTGATGGAAAAAGGGATATTTACCAAAGCTGATCGTAGTGTCGCAGGCCATGGTATTGTAATTTTTCATAAAAATGGAGAGGTTTATGAAATTCCTAATGATACCGATTATGGACATATAACAGCTTATCAGGCAGCCGGCGATTATTTTGTTGTGGCCCGTTCACGTCCATCAAGTTCTGATAAGGCATTAACCACAGTTGAGGTAGTTGACTCTAAAGGAAGAGTTGTGAGTCAAATTCCCGATTGGCTTGAATCAAGCCATGTTGGTGGCACTCAATTCCCCTATATGAGTGTCTATATAGAATCGACAGATTATAATGGTTCTAGCCTAATAGTAGTGAGAGTCATTAATAACAGTCTTGAGGAACCTTTTGAACTGGATCCGGGAAAGATGTTTATAGGGCTTGTCAACGAAAGTGGTCAATTGACAAGAGGAACATCTGCCGTAGGTGTGCCTTTAGGGCGGCTTTATTCGGCTGGAGATCTCTTTGCTCGAACTGATGGGACAGAAGTTTCATTAACATTTAAATATTATGATGATCCGCGTACCGGGGAAGGAAAGCAGTCAATTCCAGCCAGCCTGCGGCCTTTGCCGAAAAGAGCAGTAATTCAGAATAGATTTGCCGGTCAAAGTGTTGCTACATCTGGCCCATTGATAAGACTTACAAATGCTCCCAATAGACCAGTAAATAACGATCATTGGAATAGGGGAGGATACAATCCAGATTTTGATTTAAGTTCTAGAGGTGTTAGAAATCCTCATCATTCATATTTTCCTCCCGGTCAAGTAAGATGATAAGATACTATTTTGAAAATAGGAATTATTACTAAACTTAGTTCGTCGAAATGACAAGGTGTTTGTTTTGGGGATAGTAAGAGTTCACACTCTTTGACAAAACGTGCATCTCCTTGTCATTGCGTGCTTGACACGGAATCTATATAGATTCCTGCTCCCCGCTTTCGCGAGGACAAGTTTCGCAGGAATGAAAGTTGACTGTCAAGAGTTGTGAGTTCTTACGGATATAAATAAGGGTTGACAAAACCTTTATTGATTTAGTATACTTGAATTGATCCTCCTGATAGGGAGAAAAAAGATCCCGACGTTACGTCGGGACTAAACTTTTTCTCTACGCTATCAAAACTTAAGGGTAATATCCCGACGTTTCGTCGGGAGGAATGAGATCGAGTGCCCCGATGTTACATCGGGACCAGATTTCCCCATTGCTTCAGAGGGAAAAAGTCACAGTAGCCTTATCGCGGAGGATCACTGTACACATCTTTCAGATAAATCAGAAGAGATCAGCTCACATCAGAAGAATCGGATACCAGAAGAATCCTGATAGATCAGAAAATTCTGAATATTCTGATCTATCGGAAATATTTAAGATCCGATGTCTGCCGATTTTTCCGATCTTTTCTGAATTCTTCAGAACAAACTATGGATACTAAGAAAAAATCTGACGACACGCTTGACGTATCTTCAATTTTGGAGAAATATGAGGAAAAACCAATTGTGCCAGTTGAGGAGAAACCTCTTGTGAAAAAAGAAGACGATAAATCCTCCTTCGCTAAATCTCCCTTCAACGAGGTTTATTCCGAGCAAAGCCGAGGGACCCAGGCCAGGTCGGAGGACAGGCCTGTTGAAGAGAGATTAAGAGAAGATTTAAAAATGAGTTATCCAGCAAAAGGAATTTTAGATATCACCTTCGGCGGATACGGATTTTTGCGGCAAGACTACATTCTAAATCCAGATAAAGATATCTACGTTTCCACATCGCAAATCCGAAGATTTTGGCTTAGGCGGGGCGATGAGGTAGAAGGATTGGCAAGACCGCCTAAAGAAGGCGAGCGATTCCACTCGCTTCTTCTTATAAAAAAAATCAACGGTGTTGCCCTTACTGAA
>CAYJQQ010000042.1:5029-6960 GCA_964372285.1 uncultured Gammaproteobacteria bacterium
AAGGAAGCAATTTGACGAGCTTACCTCTTTACACCCGAATAAACAGATCAAGCTGGAGACAGATAAAGACGTTCTTTCCACCCGCATCATTGACCTTTTGGCTCCGATCGGCTTTGGGCAAAGAGCCCTCATCGTCTCTCAACCCAAAGCCGGAAAAACTACCTTTTTAAAAGATATGGCCGAAGCAATGGGAAAAAACTACCCCGAGGTTTTTTTGATGGCTATATTGATTGGTGAGAGACCCGAAGAAGTCACCGAGATTAAACGCTTCATCAAGGGGGAGGTGGCGGCCTCCAATTTCGACGAATCACCCAGACAACAGGTAAAAGTAGCTAATCTGGCGCTTGATAGAGCAAGGAGGTTGGTTGAGATGGGAAGGCAGGTTGTGATTCTTTTGGATTCGATCACACGTTTAGCCCGAGCATACAATCTATCAGTCTCAGGGACGGGCCGAAGCCTGTCAGGGGGGATTGACCCGCAAGCTTTATATCCTGCTAAAAAATTCTTGGGCGCTGCCCGAAATTGTGAAGAGGGTGGAAGTCTGACGATCATAGGTACTGCCTTGGTTGGGACAGAGTCAAGAATGGACGATCTGATTTACGAGGAGTTTAAGGGTACCGGAAACATGGAAGTTCATCTGGAGAGAAAATTTGCCGATAGAAGAATTTATCCGGCTATAGATGTTTTGAAATCCGGGACTCGTCACGAGGAACTCCTGGTTGACAAAGCAATGTTGGCAAAGATGGCGACGCTGCGAAGAATGATAGCACTTCTTTCGCCTGAAGAGGCTGTTACGGCCATGATTGAAAAGCTTTCCAAGACCAAAAACAACAAGGAGTTTTTGGCTACTTTGAATGTCGCCTCTTAACATTTAACTTTTTATTCTAAGATATTTTAATCTTGAAATAAAGATAAAATAACTATGCAAGTTCAGTCAATATCTATAAAATATTTACGCGAAAATTTTTCTTTAGTTAGGCAAAGATTAAAAAAACGGTCTATTGTTTCTTCTAATTTACCGCCCCGAATTAATTGTTAAAATAGAGCTTTAAATCTAAATTTCAGCTCTCGTATCTCGGCAGTAAAATTAGTGCGAAAAGAAAGAAATTAATATGAAGCCTATTCTTTTAGACCCCTCAATATTCTAAAAAATCAAGCTAAGGTATGATATCGTTATTTGCCGGAGGTGAAATCAGTGTATTTAAACAAAATCTTTCACTCCAGAATTGGTCTACCTTAATTTAGGAATTTAACTTTATTATTATGGCTAATCTAATTGAATTTGATAAAAGAAGCATTCCAAGATATATAGCAAGAGAGATTATATCTCGTTTTGGTGATCCAACTTTTCAAGAGAGAATAAATCTAGGCATAAGCGGAGCAGGTGTATTTGTAATAAAATTACCAGAGCACCCAAGTCAGTATGTGTTAAAAGTTGAAAGTGGGATCGGGTTAAGAGAACAAAAGGCTAGACAAATGTTAAATGGTAGTCTTAGACTTCCAGAGATTTTACTTAGGGCAGAAGATTATTATTTACAAGAGTATATTCGCGGATTAACAATCGGTCAGTTAGTTGAGAGAAGACTAACTCATAACAGATCTCAACATCCGTTAATAAAGTTTGTGGCAGAACAAGATAAATTATGGTGGGAGACATCGTCGCACGATACTTCCTCCTCTAAAGGTTGAAGAATCGATAAGTCAACTTTTAGCTACAGATATAGCTAATACTTCAGGTGAAAGAATGCCAATCGGAGATCTGGTAGACTATTCTTGGACAGTCAATGGTCATGATGTTGGCGTCTTAGCTGAAGTTCTTCAGTTATTAGGAGAGGTGATCATGAATCCGAGTCTGCCGATTGTTACTGCTCATGGGGATGAAGGACCCCATAATGTTGTTGTGGGAGATTCCGGAGCATTATATTATCTAG
>CAYJQQ010000043.1:0-6872 GCA_964372285.1 uncultured Gammaproteobacteria bacterium
AAATATTAAGCAAAAATAAGCCTGATTTCTTGATTGACAAACCCGCGGAAATTCTACCTGCGATTGAGATTGACAAAATTCCGTGATCACGGAATTTTGTCAATAAATGTAAATCTGGTTTTTTCCAGGAATTATTCTCTGCTTATTTTTTAAACTTTTGATGGGATACATGTAACTGATAATACGTGCTTTGGGAAACTCATGGAGAATCTTTTTTGCTACTTTGTCGAGAAACCAGGGACTTATATAAAGATAAATTGTTACATTGTTGAATTGCTTCATTGTTTCACTGTCATTGCGAGGAGCAAACGGAGTGAACGACGAAGCAATCTTGTAGTAATGGAATTGCTTCGTAAACGCTCGCAATGATAGCTTAAACATATCACTCCTTACAACTTTTACATTTTTTTTATTAGAATGAAAAAATCGGCGGAGGTAAAGGATTAAAATTAAAATCGGATTTATTTCGACTGCTACAAATTGTGTGTTTAAGTTTTTTTCTTTGGCTTTTTTTGCTGCTTCGAAGATAACTATTCCGTCCCCAGCGCCTAAATCAATAATTGCTTGATCATTTTTAAGATCCAGAGATTTAATAATCAGGGGAAGATCAACTTTTTGACTCGGGAAGTAGGGGATAGGTGAAAGACGCTTGGAGGAAAAAATAATTATGACAGTAAAGATAGCTGCTATAATAAACAAAATGAAAAATAAGAAAGCCATAAAGTATTTTATCATTGATTTTGACTCTACTTTTATTCAGAGCGAAGGATTGGAGGAATTGGCTGCCGTAGCGCTTAAAAATAGGACTGATCGGGACATCATCATTGAAAAAATTAAAAAGATAACTCGTTTGGGAATGGAGGGTAGGATTTCATTTAAAGAGAGTCTGAAAAAAAGGCTTAAGCTGCTAAAGGGGAACAGACTTCATATCGAGGAGGTTGTTAGAATTCTCAAAAAAAAAGTCTCCGCCTCGATCAAACGTAACAGAGATTTTTTTAAACAATTTAAGGATAAAATCTATATCATCTCGGGTGGATTTAGAGAGTTTATACTGCCTATTATTAAACCTTTTGAAATTAAAAAAAGCCATGTTCTTGCTAATAGATTCATTCTGGATAAAGAGGGCAAGATAATAGGATTAGACTCTAAAAATACGCTGGCTAGAGATGAAGGAAAAGTCAAGGTGGTCAAGGACTTAGGATTAAAGGGGGAGATTATTGTAATCGGCGACGGCTACACCGATTATCAGATAAAAGCCATGGGCGCGGCTCGCCATTTTATCGCCTTTACAGAGAATGTTAAGCGAAGAGCTATATTAGAAAAAGCTGATCACGTTGCTCCAAATTTTGACGAATTTCTCTATATCAACAAACTTCCTCGATCGCTCTCATATCCTAAAAACAGAATCAAAGCGTTGGCGTTAGGAGATGTAGGAGAAATAATGCTCCAGCTTTTTAAAAAAGAAGGCTACCAGATTATGAATACCACCCGCAGGCTGGACAGGCTCGAAAAAATGTTTCGTAATATCCATATTTTGGTTACGACCTCACCCTCTCTTGTAAATAGAAATCTCTTGGAAAGAACTAATTTCCTCATGGTAATTGGCATTATCGGAAAGGATAAATTAGTAAACTCATTTATTTGCAATAAAAAAGGGATTGTAATTTTTTCTGGTCAAAAAGCAAATATAGGAAAAAAAATAGTAGAATATATTAATAGCGGTGATACATACACTTGCCTAAATTTTCCCCGCGTTCGGTTAAAAAAAGAAAAAAATACGCATCGCTTGCTCCATCTTCATCGCAATGTTCCGGGCGTTTTAGCCAAGATCAATGGCATCATGGCAAAATTTAAAATTAATATTTTGGCTCAATATTTGAGAACTAATCCAAAGATCGGCTATGTCATCACCGATGTGAATAAAAAGTATAATAAAAAGGTTTTGCGTGAATTGAAAAAAATTCCAGACACTATTAGATTTAGAATTCTATATTGATATGGAATCGCTCACCCCAATTGATGGAAGAAATAGGCACAAATTAAAAAAGCTTATCCCTTTTTTTTCCGATTTCGCCCTCACTAAATATAGGTTTTTAGTCGAACTACGCTATCTACAAAAATTGTCCAAATATGGAGTAATTAGGAAATTGAGAGTTTCCGAAAAAATTTCGATTAAACACTTAATCGAAATATTCGACAGGAAGGATTACCTAGAGATTAGAAGAATTGAAGAGAGGACAAACCACGATATGAAAGCAGTAGAAGAATATATAAAATTAAAGTTAGCTAGGACAAGTATGAAGGATATCGTCGAGATGGTGCATTTTGGTCTCACGTCTGATGATATAAATAATGTCGCTTATGGGTTGACGGTTAAAAATTCTCTGCAAAAAGTTATACTGCCTGAACTAGATAAGATCGTAGATCAACTAAAACATAAGGCAGTAAAATACAAAAGACTAGCGATGTTAGGTAGAACTCACGGACAGCCGGCTGCACCGACTACTTTAGGAAAGGAATTTCTTGTCTACTATAAAAGGTTAAAGCAAGAAGCCAAATTATTAAAAAATTCGAATGTTAAAGCCAAGTTGACAGGAAATGTTGGCAACCTCAACGCCCATAAATTTTTGTATCCAAATATTGACTGGCTAAAATTTAGCCATGAATTTGTGAAGTCTTTTAGATTAGAAGCAGACTTGGTTACAACTCAGATAGAGCCTTACGATTCTTATATTCACATTTTTAATCAACTATTGACTATCAACAATATTCTTTTAGGTTTTTGTCAAGATATGTGGATTTATATTATGTTGGGATATTTTAGGCAAAAAGTAATTAAAACTGAGGTTGGATCTACGGCTCTTCCGCACAAGGTAAATCCGATCTATTTTGAAGGCGCAGAAGGAGGGTTGGGCATTGCCAATTCACTATTAGAATTTTACTGTAGAAAATTATCCTATTCCAGGTTGCAAAGAGATCTTTCTGATAGCACTGTCAGGAGATCATTTGGGATAGCTTTTGCTTACTGTCTGTTATCCTATCAGAGTGTCAAGGAAGGATTGGAGAGGATCGAACCGAATAAAGATACGATCAAGCAAGATTTAGGTCAGCACTGGGAAGTTCTGTCAGAGGCGTTACAAAATTTTTTGCGGACAAAAGGTTATAAAGGTGCTTATGAAAAAACTAAAAAGTTTTTTAGAGGAAAAAAATTTGGGCAGTATGAAATTAAGAGATTTATAGAAGCATTGAAACTAGATAAAAAAGATAAAGAAAAATTGTTGGGATTAACTCCTGAAAAGTACACAGGCTATGCGGAAAAACTGGTGGATATTTATTCTTCGAGCGAAACGAAGTGAAGTCGAGAAGCATATTAAAAATTGTTCTCGACTAAGCTCGAACAATAAAATATGAATATTAATTTCCCCCTCGTCGTTATCGGCGCGCAGTGGGGCGATGAGGGAAAAGGAAAGATTATTGATATTCTTTCCAAAGAGGCAGATTACGTGGTCAGATTCAACGGAGGAAACAATGCCGGCCATACCGTAGTAGTTGATGGAGAAAAATTTCCGCTATCTTTACTTCCTTCTGGAGTCCTCCAAGGAAAAAAGCTATTCATCGCTCAAGGCGTTGTTATTGAGCCTTCGGTACTTTTGAAGGAGATTGATTTATTTGAAAAGAGAGGAATAAAAGTTAGGTTGACGATCGATCCTCGAGCCCACATCGTAATGCCCTATCATAAGGAGCTTGATCGAGCGACAGAACTTTGGAAGGGGAAAAAAGCAGCTGGAAGTCTACATCTTGGGATTGGTTATTGCTACGAGGATAAAAATAACCGTTTCGGAGTTCGCTTTGAGGATCTAATTAACCCCAAACTACTTAGAGAAAAATTGGAGATGTTTATTCCCCTAAAAAAAAGACAGATCGAGTTGGTATTTAGACAAAAGACTACCTTGACAGTTGATGCAATTTACAAAGAATATGTCGAATACGGAAGAAAATTAAAAAAATATCTGGGAGACGTTTCAAAAATAGTCCAAATAGCGCTTAATAATAGCTATGGTTCGAGCCTGACGGGTTACAGTACTGTACCTGTCCTGTCGAGAACTAAAATTAAAAATTCTTCTCGACTGCGCTCGAAGAATAAAGTGCTTTTTGAAGGAGCGCATGGGACGTTTTTGGATGGTATTTTTGGAACATATCCTTATACAACTGCAGTTTATACGATTTCTGGATCAGTTTTTCCCTATGTTGGTATTTCTCCCCAAAAGATCTACTCATTAGGAGTAGTAAAAGCATATACGACACGTGTGGGGAATGGACCTTTTCCCACAGAATTAAGAAATCAAACGGGAGACGAAATTAGAAAAAATGGTGGAGAGTTTGGTACAGTGTCCAAAAGACCGAGGCGCTGCGGTTGGTTTGATTTGGTGTTGGTGAGAACTGCGGCGCGGCTTTCGAGATTTGACTATCTTGCCTTAACAAAGTTAGACGTTCTTTCTACATTTACTACAATTAGAATATGTACACATTATTTAATAAATAATTATTCTTCGAGTAAGCGAAGCGCATCGAGAAGTTCTCGACAGGCTCGAACTATAAGTGAGGTTCCGTCTCTGATGACTGATTTTTCAAAATGCCGACCAATTTTTGTAGAGTTCGAAGGCTGGAAAAAGGACATTTCACATGTAAAAAAGTTTCAGGATCTACCCAGAGAGGCAAAGATTTATATAAAATTCATTGAAAAAAATCTAAAAGTGCCTATATACTATATTTTCGTCGGGCCAGATAGAGAACAAACAATCGAAAATGGTTACTAGAAAATGGAAAATGGTAATAGAAATTAGAAAATAGAAATCCGAAACGATAATTCTATTTTCCAATATCCAATTTCCATTACGAATTTCAAATTTCCAAAAACTAATTTCCATATGGAAAAAATCCCATTAGGTCTTACTTACGACGACGTTCTTCTTGTCCCTCGTAAATCATTTATAGATCATCGATCAGATGTCTCAACCGGAACTTGGCTGACTCGAAATTTTAAACTTAACACTCCGTTTATTTCGGCAAACATGGATACTGTAACCAAGTCAGAGATGGCTATCGCGCTCGCTCGCGAAGGTGGACTCGGGATAGTTCATAGATTTATGACAATCGAGGAGGAGGTAAACGAAGTCAAAAAAGTCAAGCGTCATGTAGGTTTTGTCCTCGATAAGCCCTACACTTTATTCCCTGATGACGCATTGAAAAAAGTATTGAAACTGGCAAGGGAAAAGGATGTTGACGGATTTGTCGTTGTGGATGAGAAAAATAGAGTGGTTGGAGTCTTAAGCAAGCGTGATTTTAAATTTGAAAATTCCCTGCAAAAAAAAGTCCGCGATTTGATGACGCCTTTGAAAAAATTAATTGTGGAAAAGGTTGGAATCACCTTTGCCCAAGCCAAAAAAATATTTCATCGATATAAAATAGAGAAACTTCCCTTGATTGATAATGAGAAAAAATTAAAAGGGCTGATTACGGCTCGGTCGGTGAGAAATTTCGAGAAATTTCCCCACTCAACAAAAGATAGCCAAGGGCGTTATCTGGTCGGGGCTGCAATTGGCGTAGTAGGGGATTTCATCGAGCGGGCAGAGGCTTTGGTTTTGGCGGGGGCAGATGTTTTAGTGATCGACGTAGCTCATGGGCATAATGAAGTAGCTCTTCGGGCAGTGACGCAGATTCGGAAAAAATTTAAAACCATCGATCTTATGGGCGGAAACGTGGCGACAAAAGAAGGAACGTTGGATTTGATTGAGAGAGGAGTAGACGGCGTGAAGGTTGGAATTGGTCCGGGAGGTCTTTGCACGACAAGAGTCGTAGCCGGCGTTGGCGTGCCTCAATTTACCGCTGTTATGGAGTGTGCGGCTGTTGCCCATAAAAAGAAAATACCTATTGTTGCCGATGGCGGAACTAACTATCCCGGAGATATTGTCAAAGCTTTGGCCGCAGGCGCCTCCAGCTGCATGCTGGCCGGTTGGTTTGCCGGAACAGACGAGAGTCCGGGCGGGGTTATTATGCGCCAAGGGTTGAAGTATAAAGCGCATCGCGGATCGGCTTCTTTTTTGGCAACCGCAGACCGGAAAATAAAATTAGAAAATCATTCAGACCAACAGTTAAATTCCATTGTCCCGGAGGGAGTTGAAGCCCTTATTCCTTATAAGGGCAGAGTCTCGGATGTGATCTATCAACTTCTTGGAGCTTTGCGATCTGGAATGAGTTATTGCAATGCTAAAACAATTCCTGACCTTTGGAAAAATGCCAAATTTATTCGGGTGACCGAAGCCGGCTTCCGCGAAAGCAAATCACACAATATTGAAGAGTTGTAGTGTGGCGCGAGAGAGATTTGAACTCTCACGATGTTTTCACATCACGAGTTTTTGAGACTCGCTTGTCTGCCAATTCCAACATCGCGCCAAAATTAGGCTGGTGCCAGTTCCAGCATCGCGGCTATTTTAGAATTATACCACTTGACTAATTAAAAAACGGAGAGTATTATAGGAATTGGGAATGTAAATAGCTTTATAGATAGCTCTATATTTATGATTGAGCTCAAAGATATTGTCAAGACAGAGAATATCATCAAGATCTCGCCTGATGAGGCGCTCTCAACTGCTTTGTCACGAATGCGGACTTCCCATGACGCTGCTTTTGTTTTTGACGATGAAGATAAGTTTATGGGGGTAATCAATCCTTACTATTCTCTTATCAAGTCTTCATATCCCGGTAACGCCAAAGTAAAGCACTGTCTGTATCATCCGCCTAAAGTTCATATAAACTTTCCCATTCCCAAAGTAGCCGAACTAATTATCGAATCGAAGATTCACTATCTGCCT
>CAYJQQ010000044.1:0-6553 GCA_964372285.1 uncultured Gammaproteobacteria bacterium
GAAAGTATCTTCAGCAAAAATGAAATTCTTGAGCTTTACCTAAATCAAGTACCTTATGGAGGTTCCGCCTACGGAATCGAAGAAGCCTCCCAGACCTACTTTGCCAAACCTGCCAAAAAACTTAATCTTTCCGAGGCGGCTTTTCTCGCTGGACTTCCTCAAGCTCCTTCGCTTTATTCTCCCTATATCAATCCCGATCTTGCGAAAAAACGCCGCAACGAGGTTTTAAAAGCCATGCTAGAAGAAAAATATATAAAAAAAACTGTTTATGAAAAACTCTCAAAAGAGAAGTTATCGATTCAGCCTATCAAGCAAAACATTAAAGCCCCTCATTTCACCTTTTATGTCAAATCACAACTTGAAGAGCTTTATGGAATCAAGCAAGTCGAAGAAGGCGGACTTCAAGTCACTACCACTCTTGATCTTGCTATTCAAGAACAAGCCGAAAGAATCTTAAAAGACGAGCTTGAAAAAATTAAGAATCTTAATGTTTCAAATGGTGCTATCTTAGTCACCAGGCCTCCAACCGGAGAGATTCTTTCTATGGTAGGATCTGTAGATTACTTTGCCTCGCCCTCCGGCGCTTTCAATGTTACGACCGCACTAAGACAGCCAGGTAGTGCGATAAAACCTTTAAACTACGCGATTGGGCTGGAAAGAAAAATAGTCACTCCTGCATCCTTATTTTTAGATATTCCTACCTGTTTCTTTGCCGCCGGCCAGCCGGTCAAATACTGTCCTAAAAATTATGACGGTGTATTTCACGGAACCGCCCAGCTCCGTTTTGCCCTAGGCAACTCCTACAATATACCAGCCGTAAAGATGTTGGCTATAAATGGCGTCGAAAACTTTGTTGCTTCAGCGTCGGCTTTTACTATAACCACTTTCAAAGACCCCAAAAACTATGGATTATCACTTACATTAGGTGGTGGCGAGGTAAAAATGACCGAGATGGCCCAAGCTTTTTCGGCTTTTCCAAATCGTGGGGTTCCCAAAAAATTGAATGTAATACTTCAAGTAAAAAATAAAAAAGGCGGGGTGTTATACACATACAAAGACCCAAATTTTATTAAAGATGTGAAAAAACCTCTTCCAAGTCCAAATTTTTTTGCAATTCAGGGTAAGCGCGCAATAAGCTCTGAAACTTCTTTTATTATTTCACATATATTGTTAGACAACAATGCAAGATCGGCTGCTTTTGGTTCATCGTCTTTTCTCGTCGTCCCCAGCAGAGCTGTATCGGTAAAAACCGGTACGACAGACGACAAAAAAGATAACTGGACGATCGGCTACACGCCAAATTTCTTGACAGCTGTCTGGGTTGGGAATAATGATAATACTCCTATGCATCCTTATTTGACTTCAGGGGTGACTGGTGCCGCGCCGATTTGGAATAAGGTAATGACTTATATACTAAAAAATCAGCCCGACCTTTGGCCGGTAAGACCCCAAAATGTTGTAGGAAGACAAGTCTGCTGGGATACAGGCAATATCATGAATAAGAACCCTGACGGTTCGGAAAGTTGCAAATCTCGTTTTGAATATTTTATTAAGGGCACCGAATCTATTGTTAATGCTTCTGTAGAAAAAACTACAGTACCGGTCAGTCGAGATACGGGTAAAATGACCTCGGTTGATGATCCGGCTCACGAGATGAAAGAAAAAAACATTATTAAAGACAAGTTCTCAACCTACTGTGTTGATTGTACACCAGATTATCCAGTTCCAACAACATCACCAACGCCAAATCCATAACTATATCAAAGCACGTCATTTCAAGCGATAGCGAGAGATCAGTACACCCGACGGCTGTACAGGCACGAAAATTGTTGAGCCCCGCGGGGCGAAACCCTGAATCGTCCCGCTTAGGGGGACTGGTTCATGGGTAAAAATCTTATTGTTCTAGTATAAAAATATTTTTATTTTCTGAAAAATATACTTTTTTATAATCTTCAATTAGTTTTTCGAAATTTTTTATTTCATTCAGTCTTTCATTCCATGCTATAATCAGTTTAGGTTTATACTTTTTTATGAGTGCATTAAATTTTTCTGAAGATATATTGCCCGACCGAACTTGAACAAAAGATGTATCGACCAATTCAGGAGGCGGTAACCTCCCGGTCATCCCGTACAGAGCTGCCTCATCGGTCACGATGCTGTCATATTTATCTGTATATTTTAAGATGAAATTCCTCGCTACTTCCCTTTCTTTGATCGATATCGTATCTTGCCAACTAAGCATATTAAAAAAATTATTTCTAAACGATACTAGCGCAATGAGTAAAAAAACTATAGTCTTTATTTCGATTAAGTGTTTAATCGAAATTCTTTCAGCAAACAATAAAACTGCAGGGATTGTTAAAAATACTAAATGATGTGGAAAAAGCGGACGAAACGAGAAAACCAGAAATAAACTGGAAATAAGCCAAAGAAAAAAAGAGGAAAATATCAAATCTTTTCTCCATCTCACAAATGCATAAAAAATATTTGCAAAGATCAGAACAAAAAGAACGATATCTTTCTTCAATAATTCAAATATTTTAAGCGGTTCAAATGAGTACACCTCTAACGCTTTTTCTCTTAAGGATAGCACACTATTAGCAATAACCTGTATTCCAAAAAAATTGAGCGTTATAAAAATAACTAAAACGCTAGAAATTAAAAATAAAGACACATTAAAAATTCTTTTTTTCTTTTGGGTTAGCAATATGAAACCAAAAGGAAGTATAAGAGAATAATCAAACTTCGTTAAAATTGCGAAAGAGAAAAACAATGAGGATAATAGTAACCAAATATGAACCTGCATACTGTTCGAGCTTGTCGAGAACATTTTGTATAAACTTCTCGACTCTCCCGACGTTACGTCGGGGTCGCTCGAAGTATAATTTTTTATATTTATAAATGTAATCAGAAAAACAAAGCTCAACGTCGAAAATGAAACCGCAACCATATCTGACTGCAAAGTTATGGATTGATTGAAGTAAGTCGGAACTGTGAAAAGTAAAACAACCGAAAGCAAACTAATAAATAGATTTTTTTTAATATATCCAAGCCAAACTATAGAAAGTAAGGCTGACATGGACCAAAAAAGCACTCCAAATCTCGCCGCTGCAATTGTAGATCCAAAAACTTTAAAGATTGGATAAACCGTAAGAAAAAAGCCCGGCAACTGCGAAAAGGATATTTCTTTGTATAGTGAGTATCCTCTATCAACAAGTAAAAACGTCGCCCAATATATACCTTCATCATTTTCAACTATAGGTCTACTTAGAAACCATATTAAAAAAAAGAAAGATAGAAAAATTAAAAAAAGAATTGTTAATAGTAGAAAAGATTTTAATTTCATAATTATTTCTATTTCGAAATCAATTATAATATCAAATGTATGAAAAAACGTGTATTATCTGGAATTCGAGCCACAGGAAGATTGCATCTTGGAAATTACCTAGGCGCAGTTAAAGGCATGTTAGAACTGCAAAATAATCCAGAATATGAAACACTCTATATGGTTGCTGACGTTCACACAATTACGACTCCTTTTGATGTTGCAGAATTGAGAAAAAATCGCCGTGAGGTCACCATCGACTATCTTGCGGCAGGACTGGACCCTGAAAAAAGCATCATTTTCCAACAGTCAGAAGTTAATGAACACATCGAACTCGCCTTTTACTTTTCATCGGTAACGACAATAGCCAGAATGCAACACCTTCCCACATACAAGGAAAAAATCAACCAGTATCCTCATCACAACACAATGGCGCTTCTTAATTATCCAATTCTCATGGCGTCAGATATCCTGATCTATAAAGCAGAATTGGTGCCGGTTGGCATTGATCAAGAACCACACCTTGAAGTAACTCGAGAAATTGCCAGAAAAATGAATCAACTTTATGAAACTGACTTTCCAGAACCAAGACGCTTTGCAACAAAAGGTGAATATATTCCGTCTCTTAAGGGTGGAGGAAAGATGAGTAAATCGGTGGAGGGAAGTTATATAAATTTAACTGACTCATTAGACGAGATAAGAAAAAAAATTAGATCTGTTCCAACTACAACAAAAGCAGGGGGGGAAATGACAACCGGCGTAAAGACACTTTTTACATTTGCTGAACTTTTTCTCCCAAATCGAGTTTCGGATTTTAAAAAATCTTATGACAACCAATCTCTTCAATTTGTCTCGTTGAAAGACTCAATAGCCGAAGCCATTTATCAAGAACTCAAACCACTCCAAGAACGTAGAAAAAAAATCGAATCTGACCAAGCTTATGTAGACAGAGTAATCAAAGAAGGCGCCGAAAAAGCAAGTGCAATCGCTTCACAAACTGTAAAAGAGGTTCGTGAGAAGATGGGATTATTGTGACTTTTACTATTGCCATATTGATGCCGATCGATATCAATATGGTCATCCTGTCATTCTGAAGGAGTGAGACGACCGAAGAATCTAGCGATAGCGTAATTTACGACTTCGTCTGGATACTTCACTACGTTCAGGATGACAAAATTGTGTGATAAAATATCCTCGATGACTACTCCACTTGCTGATCAACTTAGACCGAAAACTCTGGAAGAATTTGTCGGACAAGAACATCTGGTTGGTAAAAATGGACCGATTCGAAAAATGCTTGAAAACGGTAAAGTTACTTCGATGATTTTATGGGGGCCTCCGGGCTGTGGAAAAACAACTCTCGCCAGACTCATTGCAAAATATGTTAACGCGGACTTCATCGCCTTTTCTGCCGTTACAAGCGGTGTAAAAGAAGTCAGAGCGATTATCGAAGGGGCAAAAGAAAGAAAAAAGATGTTTCAACAAGACACAGTTCTTTTTGTTGACGAGATTCATCGATTTAACCAAGCCCAGCAAGACGCATTCCTCCCCCACGTTGAGGATGGTACAATCGTTTTGATCGGTGCAACCACTGAAAATCCCGGCTTTGAAGTAAATGCTCCACTAGTTTCTCGAAGTCAAATATACGTTTTATACTCGCTTAACAAAAACGATTTAGAAAAAATAGCCAGAAAAACAATCAAACTTTTTCCCAAACACAAGTGGCAGAATATTTCGATTAAACACTTAATCGAAATGTCTAACGGCGACGCAAGGACTCTTATAAATGCAGTCGAACTTGCTGCTTCCATTAGTAAAAATATCACTCTCAAAATTGCAGAGGAAGCTATCCAAAGAAAGGCGATTTTTTATGATAAAAATGGCGACTGGCACTATGACACAATATCAGCTTTTATCAAAAGCATGCGCGGCAGTGATCCGGATGCAACTCTGCACTATTTAGCGAGAATGATCAAAGCTGGTGAAGATCCTGTTTTTATTGCGAGAAGAATGTTAATATTTGCAGCTGAAGATATCGGCAACGCTCAACCAACAGCTTTGGTTCTTGCAACTTCCTGTATGCAGGCTGTCCACATGATCGGAATGCCTGAAGCCTCCCTAATCTTAGCTCAAACCGCAACTTATTTAGCATCAGCTAAAAAATCAATCGCTTCAACCGAAGGAATTTCAAGAGCCATGCAAGATATTGACGAGGAAAATCTCGACCCGATTCCTCTCCACCTTCGCAATCCGTCTAATAAAGTAATGAAATCCTTTGGCTACGGCAAAGGTCACACTCGTTATCCCTGGCTCGTCGAAAAACAAACCGGGAAAAGGATTCAGCAGGAATATCTGCCAAAAAATCTTCGTGGCAAGGAATATTATGTCCCAGATTGGAGATAAAATCCCATTGACATTTTTACCTGCCTGCCGGCAGGCAGGCGTGATCACGTAATTTTGTCAATTCTCTAAATTATTTTACGATTGACTGAAGAAAAAATCCTGTTATAATAAAAACAATGAAATCAACTACCAACCGAACCAATTGGTATCATTATCATCACCTCTCTGGGGAGGTTGGTATTTTTGTTGACCAAAATATGACTTAAAATAGAAATTTAAATTTACAAATACTAACCTCCCGCAAGGGAGGTTTTTTTATTGGTTAAAACTTTTCGAGTTTAAAAAAATATGATGGAAGGATTAGCTCAAACACAAAATGTAGAAGTTAACGGTATATTAGAACGTAATCGTTTTACAAATACTGTTAGAGCTTTGTCCCAACAGTTCTATCAATCTGTACTCGTAGATAATCCAGGTACTTATCTAGTAATTTCAAACTCTCTTTTGAAGAGTGTTCCTGTAATCGATTTTGTTACAGATGGAGATCTGGCTATAGCCAGAGGATTAAACAGAAGAGAAATTGAAACCGAAATAATAGAAAGAATAAATGCATTACCCATAGCACAAGTTCAAGAGGGGCAAAAAGCCTTGGATGAACTAATTGATACGGCATCGGTAGTTACCTTTTCAACGGCTCATCGATTAAAACCATATCTGCCGATTACATTACCAGATACACGAGAAGGATTAAGAGTTTTAAAAGAAATTTCTTTGAAAGTTAGAAAACAAATAGCAGCGAAAAGTGATAGGGAAAAGTTGGCAGAAAATCTATCTTCGTTGGAAAAAGCATTGAGACTTCTGGAGGATGAATAAATTGCGAAAATT
>CAYJQQ010000044.1:6563-6789 GCA_964372285.1 uncultured Gammaproteobacteria bacterium
AAGCGCGCGTACAGTTATTTGAGGCAGATCGAAGAGATGATGAAGAACAAATTGGAGCACTTAAAAGTGAAATTGTTCAAAGAAAGATGGCTCAACTCAAAGATGCAAAAGTAACAGAATTTGTCGAAGGTGAAACAAGAGAATTTTCAGAGTTAGATAGCAAACTATACAAAATTATTCAAGAAAATGGACTTTCAGATAGGCTACCAGCTGCAAGAGAACAATT
>CAYJQQ010000045.1:0-1633 GCA_964372285.1 uncultured Gammaproteobacteria bacterium
GGTGAAATAGTTTGGGTTTGGGCTACGATCTTGGATGGAAAAAGAATATAGGAAAGTAAAATGATGAAAACTGTGGTGTTGACAACCAGTAAAAATTTCTTCATAATGATATTTATTATTCTACCCCGAGCGTCATTCCGAGCGTAGCGAGGAATCTCTAATAATAAGGTCAAAGATTCTTCAGTCGCTCCGCTCCTTCAGAATGACTGGGGTAAGATATTATATTATGGCTTTGCTTGATTTTATTAAAAAACCAAAACAAAAAGCAAGTGCAATCAGTCAAGACGTTACCCAAGCCGATGCATCAATCCAAACAACCACCCAGACTGAAGTAACTGAAACTACACACTCAACCCAATCGACCGGACCGCAGACTTATAGCGGTATCGGTCAGCCACCGGCTGGAGGACAGACATATTCTGGCATTGGTTCTCCTCCTCAAATTCGCACACCTCGATCTCAATCTATAAGCCAGCAGACTACCGTAACAAAAAAAGTCAGTCAATCTCCAACTGCTGCCTCGGCTGCAACTGTCTCGCCTACTCCAGCCAGCGATGAGGAAAAAAAACGAGAAGAGATCGATCTCATGACGCATCTCACCCAAAGATCTAATCGTGTCTTCTTATCGGCCCAAAACAAGACTAAAGAGCTAAAGATAGAGTTTGTCGATAGTGAGCATCTTCTGCACGGACTTTTGGCAGACAGCGAGATTTATAATCTTTTTATCGAGCTTAAGATCCACCCGCAGCTTATCGAGGAAGAATTAAAAAAGATTTACAAAAAAGGAGACTCTCTTAAAACTCCTCAACTTTCTCCTCGCGTCAAACGTATTCTTGACATGTCTTTAGTCGTGGCGAGAAAGCTTCGCTACGAATTCATATCGCCGGAACACATTCTTTTGGCTCTTTTTGAAGAGGGTGAGGGAGCCGGCGCTAAAATATTGTCCAAGCTAGGACTCAAAAAACAGGATTTAAACAAGAAAGTTATAGGCAAAAAAGAAGGACTTGAACAGGAGGGGAAAGAGGAAGAAACCAAGAGGAGTACGGTTGACCAGTACACAATCGATCTAACGGCTAAAGCCGCGCAAGGACTTTTGGATCCGGTCGTTGAGAGATCAGATGTTATAGAACGGGTGATTCATATCCTGTCCAGAAGAACAAAAAATAATCCTGCCTTGGTAGGAGAAGCTGGAGTTGGTAAGACGGCGATAGTTGAAGGATTGGCTCAAAAAATTGTTACAAAAGGAGTGCCTGAACCGCTTCTTGACAAAAGAGTTTTACAGCTTGATTTGATGAGTATCATAGCCGGTGCATCACATAGGGGTGAATTTGAAGAGCGGATGAAGGCTCTAATCGATCAGGTGCAGGCGAGCAAAGGGCAAATTATACTTTTTATCGACGAGATCCACAACATAGTGGGAGCTGGTTCGTCTGGAGAAAATGCCATGGGCCGCGTACTGATCTTGGCGTCGCCGGCCAGCTTGGACTGTTCGCCCAAGATGCGCTCCTTCCCGGTAGTTGTCTCATACACGCGGATAGCCGAACTATTGCTAACTCGCCCAGCCAACATTCTCCCGTCCGGCGAGAAGACAAAAGCAACGTAGACTCCTTGTTGAACCGGACTGAGCCGACGC
>CAYJQQ010000045.1:1643-6741 GCA_964372285.1 uncultured Gammaproteobacteria bacterium
CAGCTTATTGGAGCAACTACTCTCACAGAATATCGCAAATACATAGAAAAAGATCCGGCTTTGGAGCGAAGATTCCAGCCGGTTTTAGTACCAGAGCCGACAATCGAACAGGGTATAAAAATGCTTAAGGCAATAAAAGATAAGTATGAAGCGTTTCATCGAGTAAAAATTCCTGATGACGCTGTAGAGGCGGCAGTAAAACTCTCAAAGAGGTATGTTGGTGATCGATTTCTACCCGACAAGGCAGTGGATCTAATTGACGAGGCGGCGTCAGCGGTCCGTTTGCCTTTAATATCTTTACCCGAAGAGATAAAATCGCTTGATACCAGGATTGCTGAATTAAATCAAGAGCTCCAGGAAGCGGAAAAATTCGGCGATAAAGTAAAAACAAGAATTTTACGGTCAAAGATCGACGATATTCAGTCAACGCTTAATGAGAAAAACGACGAATATACGATGAAAAAAGCCCAGACGACTAAAGCTGTGAGCACGGATATTATCAAAGATATTGTGTCGCGCTGGACAGGGATTCCCATCTCAAAAATCAGCGAGTCAGAGCTTGAGAGGCTGTCGCAACTTGAAAAAATCATGCATCAGCGGCTGATTGATCAAAGCATAGCCGTCAGTTCGGTCGCGGCGGCAGTGAGACGGGGAAGGGCGGGGTTGAAATCTTCGCAAAGACCGATCGGCAGTTTTGTCTTTTTGGGGCCAACGGGTGTTGGAAAAACCGAACTGGCAAAAACCTTAGCCGAAGTTTTGTTTGGTCAGGAAGAAGCGATGATACGGTTCGATATGACAGAATATATGGAGAGACACGAAGTGGCAAAACTGCTTGGCGCTCCTCCGGGATATGTTGGTTACGAAGAGGGAGGAAAGCTGACAGAGGTTGTACGAAGAAAGCCTTATTCGGTAGTTCTTTTTGACGAGGTGGAAAAAGCCCACCCGGATATATTCAATATTCTCCTGCAGATTCTTGACGATGGAAGGTTGACAGACAATAAGGGACACGTGATTTCGTTTAAAAATACAGTAGTCATCTGTACGTCAAATATTGGCACGCAGTTGATTCAAGACGAGCTATTAAAAAGTGGAAAAATAGAAATAGAAGAGCCACCATTTTTATCCACCTACACTTTTTCACCAAGAGGTAGAGAGATTCTGACAATCGGAACGAAGTATTTTGAGAGGGAGAAATCGGCTGGAGGTGACAAGACTGTCTTGAGTAAAGTCGAAGGATTAGAAGACGGAAGCCTGCCTGCCGGGGAGGCAGGTTGGAAAGAGGGAGTACTTTTAGACTATTTTGCAGGACAGGAGATTGAAAATAAACCCGCCTCTCCCGCCGAGTCGGCGGGTATGGCGGGCAAGGAAAAAACTGACTTTCCTGTTCAGGGTTTTGATACGCATACAATTTCTTTTAAAGGAGAAGAAATAATCACAAAAGGTAGTATAGTATTTGTAAGGACCTCTACCACGGGAAAGGTCTGGAAGACCACTACATTGATAGACTATTTTAAGGACGGGGTTGTCGTTAACGCCCTCCCGGATGCACCAGAAGAACAACTCCCCACAGTTAAATTAAAGACCCACGCCTTTACTCCATATGAGAGAGAAATAGTTACTTATAAAGACCGCTATTGGGTAAGAAAGGAAGGGATGAACGATTGGCAGACTGGTTATCTGAAGGATTATTTTGTTAATGAAAAAAGTGGCACCGAAAAGGACAAAACCGTTTTTCCTACGGCGTACTGGGATATCCATACTTTTTCACCGGCAGATAAGGAAATAATAATCGTAGGCGATACCGTTTGGAATAGAGACGGGAGTAAAAGTCCTTGGCAATCTTTACCTCTTAAGCAGTATTTTGGCAAAGATTTTCCGCTGGAGAAAGAATTGGAAGAGAAAAGGAAGGTCGATGAGGAGATCGATAAAAAGAAATACGATATTATAAAAAATAAGGTTACAGGAGAGCTTAGGAAATTCTTTAGACCAGAACTTCTCAACAGATTTGACGAAGTCATCATTTTCGAACCGTTAAAGTTCTCTCACATGATAGAGATAGTCAAACTTCAGCTAAAAGGAGTAGGGAAATTACTAGAGGATCAAGATATAGGATTTATGTACACGGAAGCTGCCGTAAAAGAAGTAGTCAGAGAAGGCTTCGATCCTATATACGGAGCAAGACCTTTGCGTCGGGCGATACAAAAACTTATTGAGAATCCGATCTCGACACTTATCATTGAAAAAAAAGTCAAAGCAGGAAATCAGATCCAGGTTGATTTTGATGGGGAGAGTTTTATCTTCAATATAGAAAAAGTAGAGTTAGTACCTGAAGATACTCTGAAAAAAAAGACTATTAAGAACTTCTTTTGCGAGACTTGTGGAAATCATTTCATGACAATGGTATTGAAAAATTCTACGCCTATTTGCAGCCAATGTGCCTCAATTAAGGTCCAGGAAGTTATAGAAACACCCAAAGTTATTTCTTCGGACGAAAAGTCTCCTTTCACTGATGGAGATGGTAAGCGCTCCTTGGCTAAAGCTACGGAGGGTGAAGAAAAAGAGGTTAAGTTATCTAACGATGGAAATTTGACTGGTGAACAAGTAGTTAAACATGACGTTCAAGCGAATCAACAAATTGACGGTAGACAGAAATCGCCAACGAGTTTACCTACAACTCATGCATAGATACTAATGGAAAGTAGATACCTAGCCCAGCAGATCTGTATTGATAAACAATGTGTAACCGGCGCTCTGGATCCTAATATTAAGAATCTGGCAGATTTAGTAAATAGAGTAGTTCAGTTTCTGATTCCTCTTGCTGCGGTTATTTTACTATTCGTATTTATCTGGGGTGGATATGATTATATAATGTCTCAAGGAAGCCCGGAAAAAGTAAAATCTGCCCAAGCAAAAATTACAACCGGGATTATAGGATTAGTTCTTCTCCTTCTGTCTTATGCGATTGTCAGGATAATCGGCTCAATATTTGGCTTAGGAGGAGGGATTTTCTGAAACGAGTGTGCCGATTTTTTCTCCGTTAATTATCCGTTCAAGATTTGCTTCAAGGTTGAAGTTAAAAACTATAATCGGCATTTTTCGGCTTTGACAAAGAGCAAAGGCAGTATTATCCATAATCTTTAGTCCTTTTTCCAAAGCGGTTTGATAGTCAACGTGCCCCAATTTTTTTGCACCAGGATATTTCTTAGGATCTTTGTCATAGACTGCGTCAACATTGGAAGCTTTAAGAAGGACGTTACACTTAAGCTCTATAGCTCGTAAAGCGGCGGCTGAGTCGGTGGTAAAATAAGGATTACCAGTTCCTCCGGCCAAAATTACTATTCTTCCTTTTTCCATATGTCTTAGCGCTCTTCTTCTTATAAACAGTTCACATACTGTGGGAATTGATATTGACGACATAACTCGTGTTGTATTTCCTAGTCTTTCCATCTCTTCCTGAAGAGCCAGGGCATTCATCACCGTCCCTAGCATTCCGATCTGATCGGCTACCACGTGGTCAACTTTTGTTCCCTCGATTTCTCTGCCTCTAAAATGGTTTCCCGCACCAACCACAATTGCCATCTCGACGCCTGTTGTTTTATGCACCTTTTTGATGATTTGTGCAATTTGATTTACGTTTTCAAAATCTATGCTTTTTTTATCTTTAGCAAAGAGTTCACCAGAAACTTTAAGTAAGACTCTTTTATATGCCAGCGGTTTGTTCTTAACCATAGTAATTATTGTAACATAATATGTGATACGAATGATGCGAATCTTTATGCGAATGCTGCGAATTTGCGAATACTTCTTATATAATCAGAATTAGCATATTCGTATCATTTGCATTCATTCGTAGATTCGTATTATATCTATGCTTTTAAAGCAAATCATTTTGAAAAATTTTCGTAATTTTGCAGAGGAAAAGTTTAACTTCAACCCCTTTCTCACGATTATTATTGGCGAAAATTCACGAGGAAAAACAAATCTTCTTGAAGCCGTCTATTTAATTACTCACGGTGAAGGATTCAGAGAGACTAGAGAAGATGAACTGATAAGATTTGAACAGAGTCAATCCGACGTGCAGGCATTTTTTGTCAGCGGAGATAAAAATTTTCTTTTTCAAATTGTCATAAAACGAATGGGCGAGGGAGTAAATAAAATTTTTTCAATAAATAAGACAAAAAGAAAGCACTTTCACTATGAAAAGGAGACGTCCCAGGCTGTACTTTTTTCTCCCGAGCAAATAGAGATAATGACCGGACCTCCGGAAAAAAGAAGAAAATATTTTGACAATCTTATTGCATCTTTTGATCTAGTCTATAAAAAGAAGTTCGTAAATTATGAAAACGCCCTAAGAAAAAGAAATAAAATCTTGGAAACATATAAAAATGAATCAGATCTACACGAAGAGTTGATGTTTTGGAATTCATATCTTGAGGAAAATGCAAATTATTTAATGCAGAAAAGACAGGCATATATAAATTTTCTAAACAACCATAGGAAAATTGATAGTAAAGAGTTCTCAATCGAGTATCTAAAAAATGAACTTAATATAAGGAGGCTTGAAGAGAATTTCGAACTTGAGAAAAGGTATAGAAGAACTGTCATCGGCCCGCAAAAGGATGATTTTCAGCTGTACCAAAGCTGGGATCGTCAGAAAAAGAATCTCCACCATTTCGGCTCAAGAAGCGAACAGCGCTTAGCGGTGTTTTGGCTTAAGCTAAACGAGATAAAGTACTTCGAAGAGACTTATAAGAGTAAGCCGCTTCTTCTTCTTGACGACGTTTTTTCGGAACTCGATACAAGAAATAAAAAGCTAATCATTGAAATTATTGGCAAATATCAAACTATAGCTACAACTACAGAAGTTAAGGTTCTCGATCTAATTAACATGCCAAAAAGCATCATCACATTGTGATAAAATTAAAAGATCCAAATTCCAACAGAGCTTGGAGGGTTGGCAGAACGGCATTGCGCCGGTTTCGAAAACCGGTGGGCGCAAGCCCTTAGGGGTTCGAGTCCTCTACCCTCCGCCAGAGCACAGCACGCTCCGGTTCCCGCCTTCACTCAAGAGTTTCGGTCGGGCAGGCCCTCCTTCGCT
>CAYJQQ010000046.1:0-6662 GCA_964372285.1 uncultured Gammaproteobacteria bacterium
CCGACTTGGCTTCGCGAAATGACAACCTACATCTAAAATAAGCGCGTAAGTCCTGAAGGAGATGCACGTTTTGTCAAAGAGTGTGAACTCTTACTCGTAACTTCGCAGTAATTATTTGAAGGCGGGTCATTATTCTTCGAGCGAAGTGAGCTTATGCGAACGAAGTCGAGAAGTTTTATACGTTGATAGTTCTCGACTCACTTACGTTCGCTCGAACAGTGACTATAGTAATTATGTCCCACCTTCAATTATTTTTTGAGCTCTTCTCTCTCAATCTGCCAGAGGCGATTGTATTTGGCGACTCTTTCACCACGCGAAGTGGCGCCGAATTTGACAAAATCAGCCTGAACTGCTACGGCAAAGTCGGCTATGAAGCTGTCATTTGTCTCCCCCGATCGATGCGAGACAACGTAGTTAAAATTATTTTTTCTGGCCAAATCTACTACTTCCAGAGTCTCCGTGATGGTTCCGATCTGGTTAGGCTTTACTAAAACTGTTGTGCAGGCTTTTTCTGCTATGGCTTTTTTTAGCCTTTCTTTATTGGTTGTAAGCAGATCGTCTCCGACCAAGTAGATATTTTTGGGAATTTTTTGATTTAATTTAGACCAGTCCTGCCAATTATCCTCATATAGCGGGTCTTCGAGAACTAGAATAGAGTAGTTGTTTGTAAGCTTCAAGATAAAATCCATATACTCGTCTGCCTTGAGGGGGTGAGGTTTGTCCTTAATATTGTATCTTCCGTCTTTGTAAAAGTGAGAGCAGGCTAGGTCTAGCCCCAAAAAAACATCCAATCCTATCTTTAAATTTTTTTGTGCTATCGTTTCATTGAGAATTTCGATGGCGTCTAGATTGGTAGGGAAATTTGGGGCAAAACCGCCTTCCTCGCCAACCGAGATGTTTGCATTTCTATAGGCTAAGACTCTCTGCAGTTCATGGAATATCTCTACTCCTATTTTGTAGGCGTCGGTGAATGAGTAGGAAGAAGAGGGGATGACTTGGAATTCTTGAAACTCCAGATTGTTGTTCGCGTGCTTCCCGCCGTTTATTATATTAAAAAGTGGCGCAGGCAGGCGCTCCAGCGGAATTTGTGAATTAAATAGAGACTGGTATAAACTGTTTATATAGCGATAAAGACTCACCTTTAGATCTGAAGCAGCTGCTTTGACCATGAGTTGTGAAATGGTCAGAAGGGTGTTTCCGCCTAGTTTGCTTTTATTGTTAGTGCCGTCGGCTTTTACCAGCCACATATCGACTTCTTCCTGCTTTAGAGGCGAGACCCCAACCAATTTAGGAGCTATCAGTTCGTTGATGTAAGACACGGCTTTGGTAACTCCCATGCCATCAAAACGGGTCTGATCATTGTCTCTCAACTCGTTGGCTTCGCTTTTGCCCCTGGAGGTGCCGGCTGGGATTGAAGTGGTAACCTCCAATCCATTGCTAAGGATTAATTTACCCTCAATTGTAGGATAGCCGCGGGAATCAATTATTTCGTAAGCGTAAATACGTTTGATTTTAGCCATACATTTAACAATAAATTTCTATTAATCTCTATCTATTTCTAGCAATTTCCTGAATTTGAGACTTATAGAAATTAATTGAGATTATTGTTAGAGACTAAGAATTTATTTATATATTTTTTTCAATATTGTAAATTAATTCTCTGGTTCGATCTATGGCATCTGGATTTACAGAAACGCTGGTGATACCAGACTTGACCAGCTCTTCGACTAAATCGGGATAGTCAGAAGCAGCTTGGCCGCATATTGAAGAACTGACTCTGCCCTTTGCGGCTTTAACCACAATATCTTTAAGAACTTTAATAACAACCGGGTGCCTCTCGTCATATATTTGGGCTACTTCTGCGTTATCGCGGTCTACGCCCAAAAGCATCATTGTTAAGTCGTTAGTTCCGATAGAAACTCCATCGATGCCAATGGTTATAAACTCATCAAGGTTTAAGGCAGAGGCGGGTACTTCCACCATAATCAATAGTTCAAAACCAGGAAGGTCGAATAGGCCGGCTTCTTTTATGAGTTCTTTGACTTTAATCAGTTCCCAGGGTAGCCTGACAAAAGGGATCATCAGATGAAGATTTTTATAACCTAGCTCAAATACTTTTTTAATGGCCTCAAGTTCCAACAGGAAAACGTCAGGATTTACAATATACCGATATGCTCCTCTGAATCCAAGCATTGGATTTTCCTCGTGCGGTTCGTACTCTTTACCTCCTTTTAAGTTACGGTATTCATTGGTTTTAAAATCGGTAGCTCTATAAACCACTGGCCTTGGTGAAAAGGCTTTAGCAAAGATAGATAAATCCTTGGCTAATTTATTTATAAATATGTGCTGTTTTTTTTGCCGGATAAACTCTTTTGGATGGGTTCCGATCTGGGCGATGATAAATTCGGCTCGCAACAATCCGACTCCGTCCACGTTCAGTTTGGCTATTTTATGAGCTTGGTCAGGCTCGGCAAGATTGACGTAGACTTTAGTCTTAGTTTTCAGTTTTTGTGCGTGGACACCCGTCGGATGTATTTTTTCTTGCTGATGTCTTGAGATTGAGCCTTTAAAAATTTCACCAGTTGCTCCATTGACGCTGACAACCATTTCGTTTTTGAGAACTTTGCTGGCTCTTTCGGTGCCTACCACCGCTGGTATTCCTAACTCACGAGATACAATCGCCGCATGCGAAGTCCTACCGCCTTTATCTGTCACTATAGCAGCTGCTTTCTTCATGGCGGGGACATAGTCGGGATTTGTTTGCGGAGCAACTAAAATATCACCATGTTTTATTTTATCGATTTGCTTTGGTGAATGTATTATTTTAACCGGACCAGTTGCTATGCCTGGCGAAGCAGGCGCACCAATCAGAATTGGGAGTTTGAGGTCGGAAGCTTGAGGTCGGAAGTTTTTTTCAACCATCTTTTCACTTCCAACCGCCATCTTCTTACTAACTGTAGTGATTGGCCTTGACTGAACAATAAAAACTCGGTCGCCTTCTATAGCCCATTCGATGTCTTGAGGAAAAAAATAGTGATTTTCTATATCTTTGACGAGCATGGCTATCCTAATAATTTCTCCCTGGCTTATTTTTTGCCGGTTTCCTTCGATCTTATTGAGTTTATATTCAATATTGGTTGCCCCCTTTTTTTTCAGTGAAATTTTTTGTTCTTTGACCTCATTTTTTAACAGTACGAAAGATCTTTTATCTACTTCATAGTGATCAGGAGTTACTTTCCCCCCTACAATATATTCTCCCAACCCGAAGATTGCCTCGATTACGATTTTTGTCTTATCGTTGGTAACAGGATCGAGGCTGAAAGCAATCCCTGATTTATCCGATTGAACCATTCTTTGGACAACTACAGCAAGACCGACTTTAAGATGGTCGAAACCTTGTTGATGTCGGTAGTAAATGGCGCGCGGGGTAAAAAGAGAGGCCCAACAATCTTTTACTTTATTTAATAACCGTGTTTCACCTTGCACATTAAGATATGTTTCTTGTTGACCGGCAAATGAGGCGGTCGGTAAATCCTCGGCAGTAGCTGATGAACGAACCGCGACTACAGCTGGTTTGAATAAATGTCGCAAACTTTTAAGTCCTGCTTTAATTGTAAATTTACGAGAATGAAAGCTTTCTTCCTTTTGTTCTAACTGTTCGTAGTATGAACTAATAGAGTGGGCAAGTTGTAGAGGGATCTCTGCAGCGTCGATGAATCGCTTTATCTGTGACGAGGCCTGCTGGAGTTCGCTGGGGTTGTCATAATTGATAATAGAAATAATGTCCTTGATTTTATTTTCCAGTTTCGCTTTTTGGATAAAATCAAAGTAGGCATGTGATGTAACTATGAATCCGTAGGGTACTGGTAAAGAAGCATTAGCCATCTCTCCCAGATTTGCTCCTTTACCGCCAACTAATCCCACATCGTCTTTGCCAACTTCGTTAAACCAGACAATTGATTTTTTTGAATGCATACATATAATATAAACAAAAATTAAATATATATTCAACTAAGATTCAGATATAATGAGTCCGAGAAGTAAGAGTTCGCAACTCTTGACAAGTTACTCTTCGAGCGATCACGATTAAATCGGGAGAGTCGAGAAGGTTCTATAAAAATTGTTCTCGACTGCGTCAGATACAGTACTGCATCTGACTACGCTCGAACAATAAAACCACTGTCAAATTCTGAACGGTTAGCGAAAGTCGGGTTGACTTTTAAAATTTGCTTTGTTAAACTTTCCTTGACCAATGAAAAAATTGCACAACTAAAGGTAGCATTGGAGACTCCAGAGAAGATCTCCTAACAGACCTGAACTAGATCAAAGATCAGTTCAGGTTCGTGGAGCAATCCAAAGGGTCTGCTTCACGACCTTCAACGAATCTTTTTATATAGCTAGGATAAATTTTATTTTTGCTATTTGATTTTTATTATTTTGCATTTTTACAGGGCCTATAGCTCAATTGGCTAGAGCGTCGGATTTGCATTCCGAAGGTTTGGGGTTCAACTCCCCATAGGTCCACCACCCTTCGCTCCTGTGGAGCTACGGAGTGGTAAACAGTTTTAAGTTTACCCCTAACGAAGTTCATTAGAGCGAAGTGGGGCACTTTGACAATTAGAGGTAGGTCAAGGAAAATTATCCCGCCCATGGTGGGATACTAATAAGAAAGATGGGAGAAAAAAAGCTAATGGTGGATGCCTAGGTAATTTGAGCCTAAGAAGGACGTGTGATTGAGCACGAAATCAACGATGAGTCCTCTATCAGGCGCTATCAGTCGTTGGTTTCCGAATGGAGCAATCCTTGCTTGCGCAAGCAAGCAGAATCCCTGCTTCGCAAGGAATTTGAATATCAAAATCCGAAAGCCGAAACAAATTCAAAATCATAATTTTAAAAATAAAAACAAAGTAGAATTTTTGATCATTTGAATTTCGGATTTGTTTAGAATTTTGAGTTTAGTATTTCGAGTTTCTCGCGAAGCGGGGATGGGGAACCTGGCAAACTGAAACATCTAAGTAACCAGTGGAAAAGAAAACAACAAAGCCGAGTTTAACTCGGTGTGATTTCGTTAGTAGCGGCGAGCGAAAGCGAAATAGCCTAAACCCCGATTTAATCGGGGGGTTGTAAGGCAGGAAATATGGGATTGGTTGAGGATAGACGAATGATTTGGAAAGATCAACCTTAGAAAGTGAAAGTCTTGTAGTTTAAATCCAAAACCACCCTATCCTGTTCTTAAGTACTACGAGGCACGGCAAACCTTGTGGGAAGCTGGGTCGGTCACGATCCAAGGCTAAACACTCAAATTAACCGATAGTGAACTAGTACCGTGAGGGAAAGGTGAAAAGTCCCCCGGAAGGGGAGTGAAATAGAACCTGAAATCATTAGCTAACAAACAGACAGAGCTTGTGCTTCGCACAAGAATTTCCAATTCCTAATATCTAATTTCTAATGAAATACAAATTCATTGGAAATTGGTAATTGGATATTAGAATTTCTCGTGCGGAGCACGAGTAATGTCGTGCCTATTGAAGAATGAGCCAGCGAGTGTTCTGACGTGCGCTATGTTTAACCCCGATTCAATCGGGGGAAGGCACAGCGAAAGCGAGTCCTAATAAGGCGATTTTGCGCAGTCTGGACGACCCGAAACTGGGTGAGCTAACCATGAACAGGGTGAACCCCGATCACAATCGGGGGGAGGCCCGTACCCGTTGCCGGTGAAATGGCATGGGACGATTTGTGGTTAGTGGTAATATGCCTATCGAACCCAGAGATAGCTGGTTCTCCCCGAAATATATTTAGGTATAGCGCTAATTTAATTTTTATGGGATAGAGCTACTGGATGGTCCGCCGAGCTTCGGCGAGGCGGACTAACTAAACTCCAAATACGTAAAAATAATGATTAGCAGTCAGTCTCGCCGGGATAAGCCGGTGCAGGCAAAAGGGAAACATCCCAGATTCTCGTCTAAGGTTCTTAAATGATTTTTAAGTGGTAAAGGCCGTTGATTTTCTGACACAGTAGGGAGGTTGGCTCAGAAGCAGCCATCCTTTAAAGAGTGCGTAACAGCTCACCTAAATACATCGCCCTTTGGGCGAGGAAATTCGGCGCCTAAAATGATCGGAGCTAAAAAATCTACCGAAGACGGAGACTTGTGCGAAGCACAAGAAATTCCAATAACCTGGAGCTTCTCGTGCTTTGCACGAGTGGTAGGGGAGCATCCAGCACATTGTGAAGGTAAGCTGTGAGGCTTGCTGGAATGTGCTGGAGCGAGAATGCTGGCATAAGTAGTGTATCTCCCGATGAAAACTCGGGATGCCGAAAACCCAAGGTTTCCTCAGCAACGTCAATCAACTGAGGGTTAGTCGGATCTAAGGCCGAGGCTTTTAGTCGTCGGCCGATGTACAAGCAGTTAAAATTCTGCTACTCTGATATTTTCGTTATTACTTACAAATTGACGAAATTTGATAGTCCAGTCCCGACTTAGTCGGGATTAAATTACAAATTTTGACAGCAATGTTAAGGTGAGTAATGAATACAATTTTTACGCAAGTAAGAAAAGCTGGATGATTTAAATTTCCGAGAAAAAAATTGTAAGGAGAAAATATCCGATCCGTCCCGATCACCGACTCAGGTGGGTTGGTGGAGTACACTAAGGCATACGGGT
>CAYJQQ010000047.1:0-6631 GCA_964372285.1 uncultured Gammaproteobacteria bacterium
AGCAAAATTACCAATTTCAGCTCTTCCAATTTCGATTAAACACTTAATCGAAATCAGTCCTACCTAATTGAAAAAAGGCACTGAAATTAAATCTCTAACGAACCGCCATTTTTGTTTTCTTTGGCTATTAAATCAAACAGTTTTCTTTCTTCATTTCTTAGTATTTCTGCAAACTCGTTGTCTGAATACTCGTAAGCTATTGTATCAAGTATTTTAAAGGGAATCCCAGATTTGAGAAAATTCTTTGCCCCTGTAATGCCTTTTAAGGCATCATAAGGAGTAAGGTATGTATGGTACATCCTCTTTTTGCGTCCCTTCTCATCGGTTATTATTGTTGGAAAGCCACAAGGTCTGTGGAAGTTGAGGTAAGGATTAAAATAATCTCTGTAGTATTCGTTTACCTTATCTGCAAGTCGCTGATTAATATGCTACCAACCCATATTCTTTCTAATCACACTCCCATTTTTTGTTTCAACTAGTGCGTTATCGTTACAATGATTACTTCTGGATTTTGTTTGTTTAATGAAAAGCCTTTGAAGAAAATCCGCCACCTGATAGTTTATGTTTTCTCCTCCCCGATCGGAATGGAAGTTGAAGATGGTAAACGGATATTGGTCTATGAGATCTTGTAGCGCCGGCAGCATACAAGCTTCACAGATTTGAGGAACACAAACCGCTATTTCCCATTGAGTTATTTCATCAACTGAGTTAATGTGATAGACATCTCTCTGGTGCACCACATCAACCCGAATTGAACCAGGTCTCCCGAAGTTTTCTGGAGGCATAGTCACTCCTATTGGAACTATTCGAGGTTTTGTTCCATTAACCCAATGACTGTTGTAGATTGGTGAATGACGAAGATTGGTAATGTGGGCGTGTGAAATACGGGATATGGTTTGGAAATTATTATGATGAAATATTTCAAACTCACGACGCAAGATTTCTTTGGTTGCTCCCTCAGATAACCTAATATGCAACTCGTCTGTTTTCTCAAGGATCTTAATGTCAGAGGATGTATATATTTTATGAGGATGAATCCTTTTATACGGTTGTCTTTTAAGTTCTCCTAGTACAGCCTGAGAAATTATCGTAGTAGTTGTCTCTTTTTGTAGCCTGTGATTTTTCTGAGATACTTGATCACTACTTTTTTATCTCTTTTAGGAAGCTTGCCGTATTGTAACCTGTCAATGGTTTTGTCGATAAATTCATACTTTCTTTCAATCTCTACATCCCGCAGTGACAAGTCAAACTCAATTGATCCTTTTAAAAACTCTCTGATTTGAGTAACATTAATGTACGCGAATCGTCCATAGTAATTTCCATAGAATTATTATTATGACGGTTCGCGTTCTTTTTCCCCACTCAATTTGGTCTCATTTTTCGATTAGGTATCGAGACCGTTTTGGTGCCATTTTTGATTAGGTAAGACTTAATCTTGACTTATTTTGTTTAATTTTTGTAGAATTAATTATTATGCAAGATAATAATGCGCCGCCGTCTCACGATACCTCACAAAAATTGCACCCCAAAAGAATTAGCGAGATTAATTTTGAATTGATTCAGGCCGAACGGGGAGAGGTAAAGCTTACTTTGGATAAAATAGTCAACTACGTTATGGAAATTGTTTATTTTAAAGCGCTTGAAGAGGGTGAACGCCCTATTGTGGATCTTGATATAGCTAGAGTTTATAAGAGAGGTTTTCTGGCTGCTGAAAAATGCGGTTTTAATGTTACTCAAAATGCTGCAGTAATAGCATTTTTGTTACAGGGATTCCAGATGCATATTGATCGATATATCAAGTCCCAACAGAAGGATCTTGGTCAAACTCTGGATGTCTCTTAAGGTTTAAAATCTGTTCCGATGATTATTACTACGTCTGCGGCTTCGTCTTCTGATAACACAGATTCTTTGAACGAACTGACATTACCTTTTAAGTCATCTTTAATGGTTGACGCAACCGAAGATTTCGACTTTTTAACCTGGAGTTCTGTCTGTTCATAATCAAAGCTGTCTGCGTTATCGGTCAAAATTTCCTGATAACCTTTTTCCTTCAATAGGTCTTTCACTTCGCTAGCTTTTCCTCTTTTGCCAGAGCCGTTTAATACTTTTATGTTTAGTTCATCCTTTTTGACAGAAGCGGAAGGTCTGGGCGTTTTTTTCGGCAAAGATTTTGTAGGCGAAACTTTGGTTGTAGATTTTAGTTTTGCTTTAGGCAAGTCAAAATTAAACTTCAATTTCAAATTTGATACAACGATAAAAAAGATTAAAGAAAGGAAGAAAGAACTTAAAAATATTAGCAGCGCTTTTTTAGGAAGATTAAAGTTGGGAAGGGTAAAAAGTTTGTCGGTTTTGCCTTTAGCATTATTCAAAAGCGAGAAGTTTTTGTGCTCTTCATGTAAGATAAATCCCCCTACACAGACCTCAAAAGTGAGCACGGAAAATGGTTTATTAGATGAACTTAAAAGTAGTTTCAGGTAATCTTGATAAAATTCCGGGATGATCCGTTTTAGAGGATTGGTCCAGACTCCTATCTCTTTTGTAAAAGTGTCTTGTCTTACTTTTTCAGATTGATCGCCAGCCAAAATAAGTCTGTTCAACTTAATTCCCTTTTGTTCCAGATCTGTCACTTTTTCTTTTAGGACTTCTTCAACTTGCTTACCGTCTAACTGTATCGTCCATTTTTCTGCTGATGTTTGACCAAATGAGTCATAGAGTAGTCCAGTTAGCTGATTATTGTCATAACTAACATATAAAATGCTTTCTTTCTTATCTTTTCTCAAGGTTTTTTGGAATAATTTAAAATAGGTTACAGTTTCAGGTAAAATTACCTGCAGCTTAAGTTCGATCAATTGAAGAGCTTCTTTATATTTTGTTAAAGTTTCGTTTTCTACAGCAAAAAAATGAATATATTTTTCCGTTGGGCTTTCTTCAAGAAAGTAGTCGTACGAACAGTCGTCTAGGTTGACAGGCAGATTCGATCGGGCTTTATCCTTTACAAAGGATGCGATGGCCGAGGTAGCTATATCAGACGGAACCTCGATTCGTAAAAATGAGTAGCTTTCTTGAGGCAGGATTAACAGGCTATCTTTGTCTTTTATATCGCCATTTGAAAGAGATTGAAGAGCCTCCTTTAGGGCAGAAGCTACAAAATCGATGTTCATTATTTTTCCCTGTTCCAGAAGATTGGCTGATTGATAGGATTTTGAAAAGACCCGAGTCTCGTATTGACCCAAGATTGACTTTTTAAGGTATAAAACTTTAACGCGGTTTTTGTCTATAAAAAGATAAAGCATTGAGTTAATTATAAATAACTTTTATCTTAAAAAACAAGAGCTTGTAATGGTAAAATATTATCGATGGAAAGTGTGATTGACGAAATAAAAAAGAAAATAGACATAGTTGATTTGATAAGTTCTTTTACACCCTTGAAGAGAACCGGAAGGAACTTCAAAGGCTTGTGTCCGTTCCATCAAGAGCGTACCCCTTCCTTTGTAGTTTCATCAGAGCGTCAAATTTGGCATTGTTTTGGAGCTTGTCAAGAGGGAGGAGACCTAATTAAATTTTTGATGAAATGGGAAAATATAACCTTCATCGAAGCTCTAAAGGAGTTGGCAGAAAAAGCTGGTGTAAAGTTGACTAAAGTTAACATAGAAGATAAGCTTTGGAAGAAAAAGGAACGAATTATAGAGATTAATACTCTGGCCACAGATTTTTTTGAATTTATTCTTTATAAAACACGATTTGGTAGGAAAGCCGTTGACTATCTTAAAAATCGCTCCCTTGACGAAAAAATTGTAAAGAAATTCCAGCTTGGTTATTCTCCTCTATCCTGGAATTCATTGCTAAACTTTTTAAGAAAGAAAAAATATAGTGAATATGAGATTTTAGATAGCGGTTTATTAGTGAAAGGGGAAAGAGGAAATTTTTACGATCGATTTCGAGGCCGATTGATCTTTCCTATAAAAGACGCCCGAGGCAACGTCATCGGATTTTCCGGCAGAACTTTAGAAGAGACAGTCAAAGAGGCTAAGTATATAAATACACCAGAGACTTTAATTTATCATAAGAGAGAATCACTTTTTGGTATCAATTTTGCTAAACAAGCAGCTAAGAAAGAAAATAATATCTTTATAGTGGAAGGAGAGTTTGATGTAATTTCCCCTCATAAGCTGGGAATCGAAAATATAGTTGCTATCAAAGGGTCTGCGCTTACGAGAGAGCAATTAATGGTGATAAAAAGATTCACAAGCAAAATTACATTAGCGCTAGACAGTGATACGGCAGGCGAAGAAGCGATTAGAAAAGGAATAGAGGAAGCCGAAAATTTGGAGTTTGGAGTGAGCATTGTAAATTTTGACTTTGCCAAGGATCCGGATGAGGCTATTCGCCATGATCCGATCAAATTTAAAAAAGCTATTAAAAACTCTATACCGTTCTATGATTTTTTAATAGATCTTTCTCAAAAGAAAAATTCTCTAGAAGACCCCTACGGTAAAAAACAGATCGCAGATGAAGTAGTTTTATTTATAGAGAAGATCAAAAACCCGATTGTACAGTCACACTATATAAAAAAAATTGCTTCGATCCTGGACGTATCGGAAGCAAGCATAGTAATGTTAATAAGAAATATAAAGAGAAAAAGACTGCAGCGATTTACTTTACCCAAGCAAAAAAAGACAGCCAGCGAGATGATGAGAGAGATAGTTATCCAAAAATATCTCTTGAGTTTAATTTTTCAAAGCGATAATCCATACGAGCTCGCAAAAGATATATTTAAGACTTTCGATATAGACGACTTCTCTGTACCGGCCTATCAAAAAATATGTCGACTATTTTTTTCTTTCAAGGAAAAACATGAACTATTTGAGCTCAAAAATTTTATTGAGGTACTTCCGGCAGAATTAAGGTCGATGTTTGACGAGTTATATCTTTTCGCCTCTTCAGAAATAGAGGAAAAAAATGAAAAAATAGAAAAATTAGTTTACGAAGCGAAACGTTATAGTCTTAAGCGAAAGATATCACAGCTGTTGACCTCTGAGACTAACGATGAAGAAAAAATTAAAGACAGTTTAAAACTAATAAATCAGGAATTAACGCGTGTGGAAAAAAAGATTGCGACGTTATAAAATGGATTATGACAAAACATAGATTGCCTAAATCGTTAAACGAACTTCTAAGACAAGGTGAAGATGACGGCTTTTTGGTTCAGGATGATATTCTAATTGTCTATCCACAGCCAGAAAAACACATCGATGAGATTGATACTTTTTTTGATCATGCTTTAAAAAGCGGAATCGATATTTTTGAAACCATCTCCACTAGGGAAGAGGAGGATGCAAAGAAGTCTGCTGAAGAATTAGAGAAAGAATTGGAGCAGTTAGTTGTCTTAAAGCATGGTGAATCGCTTGATCCGATCAAAATGTATCTAAAAGAGATAGGAAAAACTCCGCTTTTGACCTTTGAAGAAGAGATAGCTCTTGCAAAAAGATATGAGAAAAATGATTTAAAAGCCAAAGAAAAATTAATTAAAGCTAACTTAAGATTAGTTGTCTCTATCGCAAAAAAATATTTAGGAAGGCGTCTTTCCTTTTTAGACCTTATTCAGGAAGGAAATAGAGGGTTAATACGTGGTGTTGAAAAATATGATTGGAGAAGGGGATTTAAATTTTCAACCTATGCAACCTGGTGGATTCGACAAGCTATTACAAGAGCCATTGCGGATCAATCTCGAACGATTAGAATTCCTGTACACATGGTTGATCATATAAATCGCTATTACAAAGCACAGCGAAGACTCACACAAAAATTAGGACGTGAGCCCTCGGTTAAAGAAGTAGCAAAAGAGATGATGATGTCGGTGGATGAGGTAGAAAATTTGATGAAGATTTCACAACAGCCTAAATCGTTATCTACGCCGGTAGGAGACGATAGAGAAGCTACGCTAGAGCAGTTTGTTGCCGATCAAAATCAACCGACTCTTTATGATAAGGTTTCTCGGGAACTTCTCAAGGACGCCTTAGGAAAAGTATTAGAAACTTTATCTCCGCGGGAGCGAAAAGTATTGATCATGCGATTTGGATTAGAAGATAGTAAGCCAAGAACTCTCGAAGAGGTCGGAAGAGAATTTAAAGTAACTAGAGAAAGGATCCGTCAAATTGAAGCAAAAGCAATACGTAAATTAAAACACCCAACACGGGCTCGTAAATTGAAAGACTTTCTGGAGTAGGAATGAGGATTATAATCTACATATCATTCAGTAAAATAATCCAATCACAGAGCCCAAATTCACATATTTTGTAGACTATAGTCCATCGACAATACTGACTCCAATTTATTATCTTAACTTCAACATGGTGCGTGGCAACTTCTTTTATCAGAGATTGGGTGAGAAAATAATTAGAGTCAGGAGAAAGAGAAAACTTTCGCAGGAACAGTTATCGCTTTTATCCGACATTGATAGAACTTATTTGGCTAGGATAGAGGAAGGAAAAGCTAACCCAACCGTTAAAGTTCTAAACAAACTTTCGCGAGTTTTAAGAACCCGACTTTCTGCATTGCTTAAAGGTGTGTAACGAGTTCAGGACTTACGCACTTTGTGCCTAATCGTCATTCTGGCTTGTCCAGAATCCGA
>CAYJQQ010000048.1:0-6575 GCA_964372285.1 uncultured Gammaproteobacteria bacterium
CGTTCCAATAGCTATTGCCATCTGGCCTAATTTTAGATTATTTGAGTTTCCCAGTTTAAGAGGTTTTAGTCCAGTTGCATTTATTTTTAAGATTGCTAGGTCGTTTAAGGGATCTCGATAAATTTTTGCTATGTCAAATTTCTTATTATCGTTGGTCAGCACCTTGTAAGAAGCATCCGTATCTGACACGACATGTTTATTAGTTATAATTAGTCCGTCTTCTGATATGATAAAACCCGATCCGATGTTTTGCTCTATTTTTCTTGTACTTCCAGGGGTTCGCCTAAAAGGACCAAATAAGTTGAAAGGATCTATTTCAAAATTGTCAGCAGAGGTGATGGTTTTATTGATACCGACTGTAACTACCGATGGAAGTGACTGCTCGACGACTTTGGTAATAACCGATTCCTCATAAACTACAGTTTGCTTTTCAACTTTCTGGTTGGCATCAGGAACTTGCTGTGGTCCAAAAGGCAGGCGGGATTTTTGACTGATGGCGAGGACGATGATGAGAATTGCCAGTAAAAAGAGTAGTTTCTTCATAAACTATAAATATTATAGCACGGTTTTATTGGTAATGGGATCCTTCACTTCCCAGGTACAGTACTGTACCTGGTTCGTTCAGGATGACTCTGGAATTAATGAATCATCAGAGTCATTTTATAAGTTGTTCTATGGCTTTTTCAAGTTGTAAGTCATTTTCTCTAGTCAAAGAGCTTCCATCTTTTGTTTTATTTTCTACTTTTATGTCTGGTTCTATCCCTTTACTGTTAATCCAATCACCATTGGGTAGAATCCATTTAGCCACAGTGATATGAATTCCCGCACCGTCTTTTAGATTGCTGGCTTCTTGAACAGACCCCTTGCCAAAACTTTTCTCTCCCAGCAATTTTGCTCTCTTATAGTCTCTTAAGGCTCCGGCTAAGATTTCCGACGCCGAGGCAGAACCTTTGTTGATTATAACTGTCAAAGGGATATCTAGTAGTCTGCCTCGTCTTTCGACGTTATACGACTTTGAATCTTGGGTGGTAGACGACTGTTTTACAACCAATCTGCCTTGAGGGAGGAACTCGGAAGCGAGATATACAGAGCTATCTAAATAGCCTCCTGGATTGTCTCTCACGTCTACGACGAGGCCTTTAATTTCCCCCCCTTGCCATTTTGAGACAACAGCATCAACCGCTCTATCCCACTCGTCGTTAGTATTGTCTCCGAACTGGTTAAGTTTGAGGTAGGCTACAGTCTGATTTTTCTTTTTTTCATAGTTTAGTTCGACTGATTCGACCTTAATTTGGTCACGAGTGATAGTCAGTTCGAACTCCTTTGAGTTTCGTTCAAGAGTGAGTTTGACTTTTGTCCCTTTCTGACCGCGTATTTTTGATACAGCTTGCGGCAAAGTCCAGCCCGCTGTCGACTGGTCGTCTACCTTATTGATTAAATCGCCGGCTTGGACTCCGGCGTTTTTTGCCGGTGAGTTTTTGAGCGGAGCAACAACTATGATACGATTATCTTGAAGACCTAATTGAGCGCCTATCCCTTCAAACTTGCCGGCAAGATCGTTTTTTGAATCTTTGTTTTCTTCGGGAGTAAGAAAAAAAGTATATGGATCCTCGAGAGCGGAGACCATTCCTTTTATCGCTCCGTAGTACATCTTTTTCTGGTCAATTTTATTTTTGTCGATAAATTTCTTCTCGAGCTCATCCCAAGCTTCCCAAAAAAGATCAAAATCTAGATTTTTTTTAGATGAGTTCGAGGCGCTCGAATCGCTGACTCCTCTTTTATATGTATTATCATAGCTGGATAAGTTTATTTTATATTCGCCTAACTTAAAGCCTGAACCAAAGAGAAGGACGGCAAGAGAAAGAAAAAGTAAAATATTTGTTATTTTTTTTCTAAACATATCTATCGATAAAAGTAAATCTTACAATATTGTTTATCGATTAAACAATAAGGAAAATTTAGATACAGAATTTTTTTGAAATCTTCGATATTTTTAATTTGAGCTTTAGGTAAATTCGATTCTGGGGGTGGGTTTTTAAGTGATACAAAACCTTCTATTCCGAGCGCCTCTGACTTAGCTTTTAAGTAGGAAGAAATTATTTCGCTGACCATGATTTTATTTGAAGTCTGGGGAGCAAAAATCGCTTTGTTTGGGTCAACGAAATAAAAAGCTTGGCCGCCAAAATTTTCAGTCGCTAGTTTAAGTTTAAATTCTTGTGCTTCTACGACTTTTAGTTTAAGTTTACTTTTTTCTATCGCTTCTACTTCACCTTTGAAAAAAGCTTTGGTTTGACTGTCTTTGGCTGTTAAAGCGGAAATCACGATGCTGCCGTCATAGTGATCAATTTCTTTGATGACGCCTGCGTATTCGCTTACGACGACATTGATGTTGATTAAGCCTTTTTTTTCTGCTATAACGTCACCTTTCTGGATGTGATCGCCAACAAACTTTTTTAAATATTTAAATATTTTACTAGGAAGTATGTGTAATTTATTTGAAATAGAGATGGTTTGTTCGCTTATAATTTTATTTTCGAGGAAGGGAGTGTTAAAGTCGACCTTTTGACCGATTTTCAAAAGACATTTAATTTCATCAGGAATAGTTATCGTTAGGATCATATTATAATTATAGCAGCAAAGAAGAATAGAGTATTTTTATCTTAGCCCTTGATAAGAAACGTACGGCAAAAGAGCAAGATACCTGGCGTGTTTGATCTCTTTGGTAAGTAAGCGTTGGTGTTTAGCGCAAACTCCAGTTTTCTCGCGGCCTAGAATTTTTTTTCTTGGCGATAAAAATTTTTCCAGATTTTCGACTTGTTTATAGCTAGGTTCTGCTTTATAGTGGCAAAAAAAACATTTTAGCATGGTGATTAAAATGGAATGTCGTCGGGATTGACGTCTTCATTTTTATCTTTTTGATTACTATCAGGTTGTTCTTTTTTTGCCTGTGATTCTTCGCTAGATTCTTCTACTGCTGTCTTCGTTTCTTCGGCTAAAGCTGCTTCGCCTGTTGGAAATTTTCGACCGTCACCAAAGACGATAAAGTCATCCAAAACAATTTCCGAAACGGTTCTCTGTTGTCCGTCGCGGCCTGTAAATGTACGATAGACAAGTCTGCCTTCGAGATATACCTTTCTACCTTTGTTTAATAATTTTCCGCAAAGTTCTGCCAATTTTTGCCAGGCAATGATTCGATGGTACTGGGTTTCCTCTTTTGTATCTCCCTCGGCTGTTTTCCAAGACCTATTGGTGGCTACTCCGAAACTACAGACAGCTGTCCCGGATGGTGTATATTTCAATTCAGGATCGCGGGTGAGATTTCCGATTAAAATGACTCTGTTTAAAGATCGGCTGGCCATATTTAAAAGTAAACTTTTAACTGTGATACGAATGTTGCGAATTTTTATGCGAATCTACAGATATGCTAATCCTGATTATGTAGACTGAATTAGTATATTCGCAACATTCGCATAGAATTCGTAGATTCGTATCATATTATTGGATTTTTAACAATAAATACCTAATTAATTTTTCGTTGAAATTAAGTTTATTTTTTAGTTCAGTTATATTATTTTGGTCAATATTAAAAAGCAAATGAAAAAAATAGGCGCTGGAGTTTTTTTTAATCGGATAAACCAAAGATTTTTTACCCCAATTCTCCTCTTTTACAATTTTTCCTTTGAGAGAGTTAACAATATCTTTGAGACTTTTTATTTCTGCTTCTTCAGGAAGAAGTAAAGTCAGTTCGTACTTAGCCATACTTAGTCAAAATTCGAATATCGAAATTCGAAATACAAACAATTTCAATTTTTATAAATTCAAATAATCAAAACTTATTCGTTTTGAATTTTTGTCATTTGGGTTTTGGTATTGTTTCGAGTTTCGTATTTAGGATTTCGGATTTAATCTTTTTATATAATAATCTTTAACATGTCTAAAATCAAGCGGATGTTATTACTTTTGCTTTTTTTTGTGCTAGTTAATACTCGCTTTGTAAATCTTTCTTGGGGACTCCCCTATCCGATGCATCCGGACGAACGAAATATGGCTAACGCAATTCAAAATCTGAAGTGTAGAATTTCCAACTACCAAATTCCAAGTTCCAAATTCCAAGTTCCAAATTGCTTCAATCCTCATTTTTTCGCCTACGGTCAGTTTCCGCTCTACCTTGGTTACGGGATAGTTTTCTTATTAAAGTTCTTTGCCAGAGATTTAGGAACTCCGATTAGTTTTGAGGAAGCTGCTTTTTCGCTTAGGTTAATTTCGGCGATTGCATCAATTCTTAATGTGTTCGCATTGTTAGGAATAGTTAGATTAATAATTTCCAACTCGCAATTTACAAGAAACAAACAATTATCAATTATCAATTACCAATTACCAATTACTTTTCTTTTTTTTATTTTCTCTCCTTTTTTCATCCAGTTTTCACATTTCGGGACAACTGAATCTTTACTAATGCTTCTATATAGTTTTATTGTCTATCTATCATTACTATTTTCTCAAGGTAAACTTCTATCATCTAACTTCTATCATCTAACTTCTATTATTTCCGGTATAGCTATTGCTACAAAAGTTTCTTCTCTTTTGTTTTTAGTTGTGCCTATAGCACTAATTATTGATCAGGTTAAAGATACCATTATGCATCGGTCGATATCAATATGGTATTTTTTTACATTAACGTTGGTGTTTAGCATTATTTTTTCACCGCATAACTTTATATCCTTTCCAGAGTTTTTAGGGTCTATGAAGTACGAATCGGACGTAGCTTTAGGTAGTTACAGAGCTTTTTATACAAGACAGTTTGACGGGACGATTCCTATTTTGTTTCAGATCATGAAAATCTTTCCATACACTCTGGGTTGGCCGGCTTTTATTTTTTTTATCTTTGGGTTTATATTTCTTCCCTATAAATTAGAATTTAATGTGTTTCGATTAGCGATTCTGGCAGGTTTTTTGCCAAATGCATTTTTGTATGCAAAGTGGACGCGGTTTATGACACCTATATTACCTTTGATGTTAGTAACTGCAGTTTTATTTCTTGTATCGATGTATCGATACATTTTAAATAGAATATCAAATATCAAAGATCAAATATCAAATATACATATTAAATATCGAAAATTCTTTATTTTTGTTTTACGTTTTATGTTTTACGTTTTATGTTTTATGATGATTTTACCAGGAGTAGCATTTCTATCCATTTATCAAAATACTGATGTTAGGTTTACTGCTTCGGAGTGGATATACAAAAATATTCCAAATAATAGCTACATTCTTTTTGAGACGGCTAATGTTGTGGATATACCGATAGTAAATCCGAAACTCGAAACTCGAAACTCGAAACAAACTCAAGATTCAAACTATCAAATGCTCTCTTTCAATTTTTATGATTTAGATCAGAATCCGATACTGCAGCTTCAACTGCAAGAACATCTTGCAAAAGCTGATTATATATTTATTCCATCGAGGAGAATTCTGGCAAACCACTTTTGCAATATAAAATATCAAAAATCAAATATCAAAGATACATATCAAATATCAAAAATCGAAGTCATTCTGAATTTATTTCAGAATCTGATTCAAAAAGAAAATAAGTGTGAATATCTGAGGAAAAAATATCCGATGCTTAATGATTATTATGATAAGCTTTTTTCCGGTCAACTAGGATTTAAGAAGGTTGCAGAATTTAGTTCTTACCCTAAAATTCAGATTTTAGGAAAAACTATTCTGGAGTTACCTGATGAAGAGGCTGAAGAAACCTGGACAGTCTTCGATCACCCGGTAATTAGGATATACAAGAAGATTTAAAAATCAATAATTCAGAGCAAGAATAACCAGAATAAGATAAACTAATTAACATCTATAAACATTTTAACACGAATGTATCGATTAATTGATTAATTGGAGCAGCTTTATTTTCTTCCTAATTTAAAAAAAACTAAATATGAAGCAATAGTGATAAATAATAAAGTGAAAATGAGCAAGTATGGATTAGCTTGCATATTATTTCTGACGAATAAATAATAGATAGATAATAATTACAACTAGGCTGCTAATTAAAGCTGCAAATAAATATGTGTTAGTTACATTCCATTGAAATTCCATTTTATTTTTTAGCAAAATATAACGAAATTATAAAAAAGATTGTTGACATAAATAATGATACCGTAAAATTGACCAAGAAATCAACAAGAGTCGGTTTTGACAAAAGCGGCGATACAGCTCCAGCGGAAAATCAAGCTACAGATATATTTCCAAAAATATCCGACATTCTTTGATTTTGTCGACTGGTAAGTTTTGTCATTAAATATAAGTTATATCTTTTCCCATAAATGTCAATGGATTATAAGCCACAAATTGCAACTCGTCAGCTACGTGATTTAAGTTGTTGTAAAGTTGAAGTTCGGTCAAATTGTTAGAGTTGATAGTTTAGAAAGTCAGGATATCATCTTTCACTCCAGAGACACTCTATAGACGTTGTCATGTGTCGCAAGTAATGTTGAGATCAATAATTGTCCACCTGTAAAGCGTCACTCCGACGTAACGTCGGAGGCGCACCACTCTATTGGTCGGTC
>CAYJQQ010000049.1:0-6567 GCA_964372285.1 uncultured Gammaproteobacteria bacterium
ATATACTAATTCAGATTATAAAGTCAGTATTAGCATATTCGTAGATTCGCAGAGAAATTCGCATCATTCGTATCATATTTATGAAGTACTTTATAGCCAACTGGAAGGCAAATAAAAATTTAAACGAGGCCGTCCAGTGGATGGATAAGTTTTTAACATTACCACTTCGTTACGACCGTACCAAAGTGGTCATATGTCCTCCCTATCCTCTTATTTTTCCTCTCAAAGAAAAAATAAAAAACTCAAAAAATATTTATTTGGGAGCGCAAGATATCTCATCCTTTGAGTCTGGAAGCTACACCGGTGATGTCAGCGCAAAATCCCTACAAGCAATGATAGACTACGCAATTATCGGCCACAGCGAAAGGAGAAAATATTTTAACGAAAATGATGAAGTATTGGCAAAAAAAACTTTTCTGGCTAAAAAGTATCAGATTGAGCCGATTTTTTGTGTCAGGGATGACAAAGATAAAATACCAAACGGAGTTCAAATCGTAGCCTACGAACCGGTCTATGCCATCGGGTCAGGAAATAACGAATCGGTTGAAAAAGTATTAAAAATGAAGCAAAAAATTCAGTTGCCTAAGCAAAGTTATTATCTCTACGGTGGCAGCGTGAATAATGACAACGCTACTTCTTATCTTGAATCTTCCGAAATTAGCGGATTTCTTGTAGGGACTGCTTCACTTGATCCTGATGAATTTTTCAAGATAATACAGTTAGGATGAGGCCAGCAATCAGAACAAAAAGGAGAATAAAATTAACAGTCCGGCGAGCGAAAATAAAACCAAAGAATTATCTACGATGCCCGTTACCGGAAGCTGTTCTATCAATGTCGGCGATGGTGAAAGAACCGAAGTTTCAGTCAAAGTCGGACTCACAAAGGTTGTCGCGGGAACATCTGTTGGAGTTTGAGATTGTCTAATCGTCGGTTCAAATTTTTTTAAAGTTGGCGTAGGAACTTTTGTCGGACTCAATACTGGAATGGCTGCTTTTATATTTCTTGTCTGCCTAAGTCTTTGGCTGCTGGCTTTTAAATTGAAATAGCCTATGACGGTTATTGCTCCGAAAAGCGTCAACAGAATTACCAGTATTAGAAGAACCAAATTATTCTTTTTAATCGCATTCCGGTCAAAATCATTTATATTTGATTCTGCTGACGGCAAAACCTGGACTCCTTCTTGGAATTGTGGGACTTGAGGTTTAGCTTTGGCTTGACTTGCTTTTCTCAATAATATTACCTCATAGAGTAGAAACCCTAACGTTATCAAGAATGCCACCAACCCAATTTTATTTAGCGATGACAAAAAACTGACTATATTCATAATCTCATTGTAAGTCAACTAGAGACTAGAATGCAAGGAGGAATCCTAAACCTAATATTATTAGACTTACACTTGCCATGCTTACAGGAATAATATTTATACCGCTCGTCGGGGGAGTCGACGAGATAGTGACTGATTGAGTCATATAAGGGGTAATAATTATTGTTGGTGATAAGGTTGGCAAAGGCGAAGCGGGCGGGATAAATGTAGGCGTAGCTTCTGCCGTCGCTTCGCCTAACACTAGTTCGCCGGATTTGGCTATTGTAAATTTTCTTGTCAATAGCAAGTCTTTTCCGTTTGCGTCTTTTGTTTTTACTTTAAGCGTGTGTGAACCTGGTGATATCACATCTGTGAGAACTACGCTCCAAACTCCTTGCCTGTCGGCAGTTGTCTTAAATGTATAACTTTTTTCAGACTCTATAGTTACTTCAACTTGATTCCCTGGAATTGCAGTTCCTTTAATAAGTGGCTTTCCGCCAGGTATGACCGCCGACTCTCTTGGAAATAGAATCTCGATTTTTTGCCCATCTGTTGCTCTTCCAGTATTAACGGATAGAACATCGTCTGAACTCAAAAAGTCATAGTCTTTACCCAATATGATAGTCTGCGGTAATGGACTTACTCTTGATACCTTGGTATTAATCTGCGTTTTTTCCCTATTCTCATCGATTACTTCTATAGACAGTGTGTCTTCGCCGCTTACATTTTGAACTTTTAAACTTTCTCTACTTAAAATTGTATTTAAAGGTACAAGCCACTCACCCGTAGTCTTTGATAGAGTTACCAGAGGATAAGCCTTAGCAAAAGAAAGAATTACAAATGCATTTACCAGAGGTTCTCCATTCTCTTTTATAACTTTCCCGTAAGCTGGGTTAAGATTAGAATTAAGAGATAGATTAAAGGGGGTTCTAAATGAAAAAGGCTTTCCTTCATTTGCCTCAACGAGTTGATTATTGCTAACAATTTTATAGTAATAGATCGTACTTGGCTGAAGATCTTTTAAAATTGACAGATGATTGTAATATAGATTTTTTTTATCTTGAAGATCTCTCTCGTCTAAGGCAATTCTCTCTAAATTAGTCTCATTGTCAGCAAAAATGACCCAGCCGGTTTCTTTCTCATCTGTCTGCCAGAATACGCCGACTTGATTCTGCGAAGGGCTGGTTATAGTTAAATTCTTGATGATCTTTTTAGTTGCCCTCGACGGTAGAGATGCCGATCCGAATAACCTCGCCAGGAAAAAAATTAGCAAAAGAACAACCAATATCATCAGTGGCGTAGGGATCGTTTGATCACGCGGAAAGAAATATTTAGAATATGTCATATATTAGGGCGTTTTTTCCTTGAGCATTCTTAATATATCGGCTTTTATTTTGAAATCAACTGTCTGAAGGGAACGAAACCCCGATTCGACTGTTGTTTGAGTTTTTACCCGATAGATATCCACAAGCATCCAGGCAAAAATAGTTAAAAAAACAGTTATAGATATCCAAAAAAGTTCTTTTTGGTTCATAGATAAAATCCTTGCACTCCTAAATTAATTTTTAAAGTCGCGCTTTCTGAAGATATTTCTTTTCTAACTATATCCATCTCTGAAATCAATTTGAGTCTGCGCTGGTTATAGATTTTCCTAATATACTCCATCAGATCATCGAATGTTCCTACTAAATTCATATCGATTACAAAAGATTTCAGCTCATCTTTTACTCCTTTCTCTTTAAGATTAATGTCCGAAACGGCTATTCTTTCGGCTGCAAGATTGGCTCCTTCCGACGAAATATTGATATCAAACAGCACTTTGTTTACCTCTGGTTTAGCGGCAATTGCCTCCTTTAGAAGCAGAAAATCGTCCCTGCTCCCCTCGAGCTCGGACTGAATTTCGACTACCTTATCGATCTGCTCTGTATACAAACTATTAATTTTCCTTAACTGATCAATCTTTGTGTTGATTTCAACTACGGTGATAAGATTTGGCCTTATAATATAAAATACAAAAAAAGAAAAAATGAAAAAGAATGCAATAGCATATGTATAATCTTGAGTTTTTTTGCTAAAAAATCTTTTTAATGCTAATGATTTTTCCATTTTCAATTAAATGGGGTGAGCCGTTTTGAATTTGCTAAACTCAAATGAAAATTCTAATCCTTGCTCTCCCCTTTTAATATTCTTTAGTGCTATTGTCTTAAACCTTGCATCTTTTTTTAACCGATTTAAAAATTTATTAACGGATTGAGGGTCTTGCGTAAAACCAACCATCGCTATAGTATCTTTAGACACGCTTATATTATTGAGAAAAAAAGATTCGGGAAAAAGCGACAAAAGATACTCAAACGATTCAAGAAATGTCAGTTGTTTTGTTACTATTGAGTTTGCCTGATCCAGCTTGAACGCCTCTTTTTTTACCTCTTTAATCAAGGGTTGAGAAATCTGAATTATTTCTTTTTTTTGATCAACCGACTCCTGGAGATCTACCAGTTCTTGATCCACCTTAAAGCGATAGAAAAAAACACCGATCACAACAATCTGGGTAATCACAAGGATGTACCTTAAATAATTCAAGACAAAATAAATTACTCTATCAAGCGGTTTTTCCTTTCTTAGATTAAGTAGATTGATTTTATATTTCATTTAAGTGAAGGTTAGACATAATTACTACAGTTACTGTTCGAGCGACCCTCCGATTCGGAGGGGAGTCGAGAACTATCAACGAATAAAACTTCTCGACTTCGCTCGAAGAATAATGACCGACCTTCATTTATGTAACAGCCGGCTGGCCATACTTTTTAGCCTCGCCGCTTTATTTTTATGAATGATGCGTTTCTTTGCGGCCTTATCGATTGCTTTATAGGCTTTTTTTAACAATTCATCAGTTTTCTCGCCTTTTTTATGTTTTCTTACTTGATCTAGGATTTTCTTGTAGGCAATTTCATATCGCCGATTTTGTTTCGTACGTTTGATGTCCTGTCTTAATTTCTTTTTAGCTGATTTTATTAATGGCATAAAAACCTCCTTCCTAACTCTACGAAATTACGAATAGATACGAATTTACGAATTCGTATATTCGTAAAAATTAGTAAATTCGTAGGAAATATTAAATATCATATTCTTTCTCAAACACTTTATCTCCGTAATCACCCGTGAATCTTAGATTTAATCTGATTTTCCCAACGACCTGATGATAGACACAGGTTCCGGAAGAACACGTTCCCAGAGTCAGAGATTTATCTACCTCTGATTCATTTTTTTTCAATTCTATTGTTCCTATAACTCCCTGCAGTCCTTGCTGCTTGGTCTGATAGGATAGTTCGTAGTCGATTGACTCCGTATCGCTGGGAATACCTTTTATTTGCAGGGCTACCTCTCTCCCTGCCGAAGAGGAAACTAAATCAACAGAAACGTCGCTGCCGACGGTTGGAATAACTACTTCTGTGGGTAAAAGTTCTTCCTCGGGTTGTTTTTCTAATCTCGTTTTTCTGGAACTTACCAACACGCCACCAATTATCAAAAATGTTATTAATACTGTTCCAATCACCAATAGTTTTTTTTTGTCTAGATTCATATCTCTTCCACTGTCATTCCGCACACCCATTTTCATGAGTGCGAGCTTGATGCGGAATCCAGAATTAAATAGATTCCCGCCTTCGCGGGAATGACCCCGATTTAATCAGGGTCAACTTTTAACTTTTCTGATATATATTTATTAAGTTTATCAATAGAAACTCTTTGTTGTTTAGTTGTATCACGATCTCTTACCGTAACTGTCTCATCTTCCAAGGTTACATAATCAATAGTAACACAAAATGGAGTACCTATCTCATCTTGTGCAAAATAGCGCTTTCCAATATTCCCTCTATCGTCCCAAGCGGTAAAAAAGCTCGGCCTAAGTATTTGATAGATTTTTTTGGCCTTATCAACAAGTTCGACTTTGTTTGAAAGCAAAGGAAATACCGCTGCTTTATAAGGAGACAGCCTCGGATTGATCTTCAGCACTACTCTTTTATTCTCTTCCAGATATGCGTCCAGTAATAAAAATAAGGCTGCCCTATCTGCTCCACCCGAAGCCTCGATAACCCAAGGAGTATATTCTTCCCCCGTTTCTGAATCTTTATACTTTAATTCGTGCCTTCCCAAATCCCAGTCCCCACGCTGGTGGATACCTTCAAACTCGCTCCAACCGAATGGCGCCTTATACTCAATATCATAAGCCGCACGGGCATAATGGGCTCTTTCATCTGGAGCATGCTCTCTAAAACGAAGATTTTCTGATTTAATTCCAAGCGATCTATACCATTTAATTCTTTCTTCTTTCCAGTAATTAAAAATTTCCTTTCCTTTTTCCTCGTCTGGTTTGATAAAATACTCCAGCTCCATCTGTTCGAATTCTCTGCTTCGATAGGTAAAATTTCCCGGCGTGATTTCATTTCTGAAAGCTTTTCCAATCTGGGCGATTCCAAAAGGAATTTTAATCCTCGTTGAGTCTATAACGTTTTTAAAATTCACAAAGACACCTTGCGTAATTTCTCCTCTTAGATATGCTTTTTGCTTGGGTTCTGTTACGCCTAATAATACTTCTGTCAGTAGATTAAATTTTTTCGGTTCGGTAAAGTTTCTTTTTTGACCGCAGTTTGGACAAGTTGAATCTACTATTTTATCTGCCCTGAATCGATTATGGCAGCTTTTACATTCGATTAGAGGGTCGACAAATCCCTCTACGTGTCCGGATGCTTCCCAGACTTTCGGGTTCATTACAATTGCCGCATCCAGACCGACGACGTCATCCCTTTCATAAACCATCGTTTTCCACCACTCTCTTTTGATGTTATTTTTCAGCTCCACTCCCAGAGGTCCATAATCCCAAAAACCGGCTATTCCTCCGTAGATTTCAGAAGAAGGATAGATGAACCCTCGACGTTTACATAGAGCAACAATTTTATCCATTGATACCATATTTATAGTCCTATTGTCATTCCGCACTTGATGCGGAATCCAGATTATATAGATCCCCGATCAAGTCGGGGATGACAATAATAGTAATTATTGTCAATTATATAAGAAGCTTTGGCATTTTTTCATGAATAATTTCTTCGATTGCATTTCTTAACTCTTCGTAAGATTTGTCTTCTTTGGAGTAACCTAATATTTTAAGAACTTTATTAAGGTATATCGTCAGTATTGCGCTGTCCTGACTATTAGTTTTCGCTAGTTCAACCAAAAACTTCATTACCAACTTATAGACGGCCGT
>CAYJQQ010000050.1:0-1855 GCA_964372285.1 uncultured Gammaproteobacteria bacterium
CATCGCGGCTGTATTTTTTTCCATATTTTTAATTCGGTCCGTCGTGCCGTTTGTCATCGCATCGATTTTTTTGGGGTTGTCAAATTCTCTGATACAGCCGCTCACCCAAACTATTCTTTCCGAAGAAACCGACGAAAAATCACAGGGAACAATTTTGGGTCTTAACGCCTCCTACATGAGTATCGGCCAAGTACTTGGTCCTATTGTTGGGGGAGCGGTCGCGAGCATCGCTATTCCCTACACGTTTTTAGCGGCGAGCTTTTTTTCTGTTTTATCTTTCTTTCTATCCTTTTCAGTTCTGAAACGCGGTGTCAAAAAAGAATCAGCATTTTAAAAGTGTTATACTTTTTGAGTTTATGGAAAAACAACTGGCTACTTTTGGAGGAGGGTGTTTTTGGTGTACCGAGGCGATATTCAAAGAATTAAAAGGCGTTGAGAAAGTTGTCTCCGGCTATTCTGGCGGAAAGATAAAAGATCCAAACTACTATGAGGTTTCGGAAGGAAACACAGGTCATGCAGAAAGTATACAAATAACATACTATCCTAAATTTATTTCTTATGAACAACTTCTTGAGGTTTTCTTTTTGACTCACAACCCAACTACTCCAGATCGACAAGGAAACGACATAGGCCCACAGTACCGCTCGGTAATCTTTTACCACGATGAAGAACAAAAAAAATCGGCTGAAAAAGTAAAAAAGAAAATAGAGGATGAGAAAGTGTATGATGCACCTATAGTCACCGAACTTGTGCCTTACCAAAACTTCTACTTGGCAGAATCATACCATCAGGACTATTTTATCAAAAATCCTGATCAACCATATTGTCAATTCGTAATCAATCCTAAACTTTCTAAACTCCGCCAAAAATTTTCTTCTTTACTCAAGAAATAACTTTTATGCAAATATACAAAATCTGTTTTACTACCTTGTCATTCTCACGTAAGTGGGAATCTATATAATTCTAATTTGAATAGATTCCTGCTTTCGCAGGAATGACTTTTGCTATTTTCTTCAACAGGATTTTAATTACACCTCTAATATCGCTACTAGTGGAAAATGATCAGATATATCAAGTTGTGGGCAGTAATGATCGATCACCTTTATATCCGGAGAGACAAAAATCATATCAACCACAGCAGTAGCAAACCCTTTCACATTTTCTTCATCCAAAAAAGAAGCCTGTTGGCTGAAGGGAATTTTTTGTTTCATATTAAAGGTCGTTTTAAGCTCCCCATTAAAAACGCTTACGAGATACTTTTCAAGATCTCTTATTGTCTTTGTATTAGGTGAGACATTGAAATCACCTGCCAAAATAATCTTTTTTTTATTCTTAATTTGATCTACGATTACTTCGCTCATCTTCAGTCGGTCTTTATTATCTTTTCCGTCAAGTCCCCAAACTCCCTGGGTGTTAAAAATGTTTACAACCGCATCGTCCGTTGTTAAAACGACATGCTGAAGATTGCGCGGTGTAAGAAAAAATTGTTTAACTGTTTCAGCTGATCTGCTCGTATACTCTCTGTAATAAAATATTGTTTTCTTCTTAAGGATGGCAAATTTTGAAAACACTGCGTTACCATTATCAACTTTATTTCCTTCAATTTCTTTAAAGTAAGCCCGTGAATAAAAGCAAAAATAATGCTTAAACTCTTGTTTAAGAGTTTCAAGAGAGTGAAATCTTTTATCTAATGCGGTAGCCTGGCTGTCATAAACTTCCTGAAGAACAAAAATATCAGGATTTTCTGTTTTTAAAAAATCTATACATTTCTCAAGAAATTCACCGTTAAAGATATTCAGTGTAATAATCTTAATCTTCATGACAACAATTATATCAACCCATTGATTTTTGAAAA
>CAYJQQ010000050.1:1865-6461 GCA_964372285.1 uncultured Gammaproteobacteria bacterium
TGAAAATGAAAAGAGTATCTTTAAATTGTTCATTTAATAATTGACTTGGTTTTCAGTCACTTCCCGATATTACATCGGGAGGGAAGACTGGCTACAAAATGGGAACGCCGTGTGAATCGGCGACAGTGCCGCTGCGGTAAATTCGACATAACGTCGGACAAGTCCGAAGACCGACCAAGCAACTTGTCTCTCGAAGCTTCATGCGAAGTGAGACTCCGAGCAGAGAACATGACAGAAAGACTCGCTACTAATTTAGCGCCTACACAATTTTCTACACCAGAAAAAAAGCCTTTTTTTATAAGTAAAGATAGAGCGTCGGATATAACTGCTTATTATAGTGTAGAAAACGATATTTCATTCTTGCAAAAGTACGCAGCTAACTTAACTCCTGAAGAAAGAAAACATTATGTGAGAGAAAATATTCTTGGCCTACTTTTTGAATTTGCCGGAAAAATACCATACAGAAATATCACCTATTTATTGGGTGATAAAGGACTCTGTTATGGAGATATAAGGATGATAGATATGCTTCAACACACAAGTGATATAGCCGGGGATAGAGAAGTGCAAGAAAATACCGGCTGCGCTTGGGTCTATCAAGTGTTTGAAGATTCTTACAGAGGCGGTAATGATTTAAAACATGCTGCAATTATCTCTCCACCTAAAAATTGGGATTACGGGTATATTTTTTATTATGAGGCTGGGTTTGACCCAGACCTTGGTAGAGAACTGGTTAGAATGCATGCCATCAAATATTACGAAGCCCGCCATGAAATAAAAAACAGTCAAAATATTCTGTTTCGCATCAACCCTCAACTATTTTACAGAAATACAAGGGAATTTCTAGAATTTCCGGTTTTTGACCTCGTACAAACTCCTGATTTAGATTCTGTACTTAGGGCTGCCGGAGTTTCAAAACAAGACGTAGAGTATTCTCATTGGTTTGAAGACATGGTTATGCAAGACAAAATAATTTTGTATGGTATGAGTAGATACATTCAGCTCGCCACTGATCTTGCTTCTTGCGGAAATCAATTTTATCAAAAGGATCGCGATAGAAAACTTTCCGAGATGGAGTTTTTACTGCGGGGAATGTTTAACAGGGCAAAAAAAATAAAAGAAAGTTATGCTGAAACTTCTGTATTAGATGATAATTTATACCCTCAACCTAGTATTTTTGGCGCAAGTAGACAAAATGTTCATCCGTCGATGATCCAGCAAATTTTAGAAAGTTATGCTGCAAAACCGGCTGTTGTAATAGGAGGCGGCAGTTGCCCTTCTATCTCAAACAGAGGATCCAACGGGTTTTTATCTAGTTATCAACTATCAAATCAGCTATCTATTGCTGGCAAACCCCTAGAAAGTTTAATTTCGGGAAGCGCATTAGACACAGAAAACAATCAAGGAGCTTGCTCCAGCTGCGGAAAAGAGAGCGATGGTCACTATCATTGTCCTGACTGCAAAAAAAGATATGCCAATGAAACCCACTTGCGCCCCGATCAAAGAACAAAACTCTGTGTGTGCGGCTTTAAATTTAACTGTTGAGATTTTGTTTTGATAGAATAAAAATATGGCTCAACAAAACTATACCTCAATCGACGATCTTGTAAAAAAGCTTAAAAAAATAACACCGGTTGGTAAACCAAAGGAAGCAGAACCAATCCCGTCAAAACTAGAGAAGTATGAGGTGAAGGAAGTTGTCGAACATCAACCCGAAGAAGAGGTTAGACCATTTGCTCAACCAAGAGCTGAAACGATTGAGATTCCGCCTGACCTGAAAAAAATAGGGCTACAAGCGACAACCACAACCCAGTTTCCCAGCTATCAAAATATAAAGCTTCCGCTTTCTGACGATAAAATAATCGCCGGGCTTCATCAGCCGATCACCTCATCAATCCGCTGGTTAGCAACGCTAGCTTTATATCTTCTTAGGCAGGTTCACCTTGCTTTAAAGGTTGTACATGGGAAAGTAGTTAGAGTGATTAAAACTTGAGGAAATGGTTATATTGTTATATGGCTATATGGTTAGAAAACAGTATAACAATTTAGCAAGATAGCCATTTAGCCAATTTGTGTTACTTTCTTTATCTCATTTATAAATCCTTCCTTCCCCATCGCTCCGACAAATTGAGAGACAACTTTTCCTTCTTTGAAAATCATAAAGGTAGGAATAGAGAATATTGAATATTGCTGGGCTAGCTCCGGATTTTTATCAACATCCACTTTTAAGAACTTTATATTTTTCATCTCGTTTGAAAGTTCTTCAATAATAGGAGAGGTAGCTCTGCAGGGCGCACACCAAATTGCGAAAAAATCTATAAACACTATTTCTTTATCCTCCAAAACTTCTTTTTGGAATGTATCTTTGTTGATTAAAGTTACTGGCATATGTTTTTAAAAATAACCCTATCATCATAATCGTTGAGCAAAAATTAGTCAAGATGAAGTTGGTTTGAAATCCAAAGCAATGGAGTTTATACAATAACGAAGGCCTGTTTTATCCGAAGGACCGTCGTTAAACATATGGCCTAGGTGAGAACCGCACTTGGTGCAGACGACCTCCGTTCTATGCATTCCGTAGCTTGAGTCTTCTTCAAGTTTTATACTACCTTTTTTAATAACGTCCCAAAAGCTTGGCCAACCGGTTCCCGATTCAAACTTCGTAACTGATGAAAATAGAGGATTACCACAAACAACACAATGATATGTGCCTTTTTCTTTATTATGTAGAAGTTTTCCCGTGAACGGCGCCTCTGTTCCTTTGTAAAAACAAATATCAATCTGTTCTTTAGTCAGTTTATCAAGCATTTCTTTAGTGATTTTATTTTTCATATTTATACTGTTGCCATTCCGCACACCCATTTTCATGAGAGCGAGCTTGATGCGGAATCTATTTAATTCTCTGGATTCCCATTTTCACGGGAATGACACAATTAATATTTCAGAACAAGTTCAGGATGACGCTAAGAAGCGTCATCTTTTCTCAATATTATACAACGGGCCAACTATCTGAATATTGGCAGGAGCGCGAAGATTGAACCAATCCTTAAACTCCCGCGCATCAAAGCTTGTGCCTCCGGCGTCGCCTGTTACATTGACCGAGGTTGTACGACCTGCGCCAAAATCTACACCCACTGAAACATCCGAAACCAAATTGTATGCAGAGCTTCCCCTTGAGCGAAGTTCTGACTTGACCTTTTCCGCATCCCAAGTGTCAACCCCTGCGGGGTTGGGTTTGTCTGTCTGATACAGATGTTCGATAACCCCCGAGTCTCTTTTGGCAAGAAGGATTATATTGACTATATCTGCCACTTCTTGCGACTTGAGCCAAGCGGTCTTATTGTATTCCGGACGTGACCCCCAATCACAGTAAAACCAGGGCGACTCCTTATCATAGGCTCGCTCGTTTAATTCCCCAAAATTTCCCGGATTTCCGTCTCTACCGTCAAACTTTCCCAGGTTAAGAATGTACCCCCCATGAGTTGAGGCGTATTGAGTAAATGCCGGGCTTCCACCATCCATCAAGACCCAGCCTGCAGTTGCATTTACCGCCTGGTCCCAGTTTCCGCCTTTCGCTTCGGGCTTAAATACCTGACATTGCTCAGTTGTGCAGATCTGCTTTGAACCGTTACCGGTAACATTTAAAGCATAAGTTCTAGCTGCTACGGCCTGGGCTTTAAGTACTGCTAGGTTGTTGTCTGTCCAGGAATCAGGTACCTCATAGATGCGTTTAACATACTCTTCAATTGATCCTGTCCAACCAGTCGTTGTTGAAATCTGAACCCCTTGATCGTAATCCTTTTTTAGGTTTTTACCTGGATAATATTCAGCCAGAATTTGCTCTTCATTTTGTCCGGCTTTTGCCCTACCCCATGCGCCATATTGATTTAGTCCATTCCTGTGAGGGGCTCCGTAGGTGAAAAATGCAATTCTCGGCGAGAAGCCTGGATCGATATCCCTATCATCAATACATCCTCGCAATGATGTTCCGGCAGACCTTGGTATATTTAAGCTCACCAGTTTCTGGGCTATCAGCTGCTGCTGACGGGCAGAGAGCGCCGCTATTTTTTGCTGCAGCTCTCCCTGATATTTTTTAGCTTTGACAACTTCTCCGGCTAGAAATTGTGATTGTTTATCTATGTCAACCTTCAAAATACTCAACCTCTCTCTTTCACTCTGTAAACTGGCTTTTTTTTCTTCCAAATTCTTAATGTATAAAACGACCTTAATAATGGTCTTCCGATCCTCGTCGACGAGCGATTTTTGGTAGGTAAAGTTCCTTAAGGAAGTCGACAGATTTTCTGCCGCTAGAAGATTGATTAAAGATTGTGTTGATTTAGAGATGTTTTTGTAATATGACCTGGCTCGCTCGTTGAGTAAGTTTTTTTGATAAGTTAAAGCTTTCTCTCCCCGCCTAACCTCTTTTTCCTTTTTATCAATTTCTTCCTCGACGCCTGCGACTTTTACTTTTATCTGGATTAGCTGTTTATTGAGGCTATCCAGCGTCGCCTGATTGGTGTCGGTTGCGCGTTTGATATCGCTAAATAGTTTTTTCAGATTATCCAGTTGATGAGTAACGTCATCCAGCTCATCTGC
>CAYJQQ010000051.1:0-6454 GCA_964372285.1 uncultured Gammaproteobacteria bacterium
GAAATATTATATAATATTATATTATATACCCTACTAACTTAGATTTGCAACTGTAAATGAGGCCACTGGTATTGCTTATCTCTTCCAATCATATCTTAAAGTAATATGTTATAGGATAATATACTTCCACTCATCCCTGTTGTCAAATTGTGCTATTTATGGAAACATAATCATTCACTTCAGAGAAGTCGGCAGGTGTCGGCAAGTGTGGACAATATCCCCTTTCCATTCTTCCTCTCTCCACCCTTAGAGTGAATAAGCTAATAGATCAAGCCGATATGCTTTTCAGTGGGCAGCGGAGTGATAAAACTTTTCTTAACCAGTACTCTACCTGATCTTTTTGGAATGACCATGGTGCCGGTGGCGGGTTCAAGATTTAATATTTCGGTAATGGGATCAGTAGCTGCTTTTTGGATCCTGACAACGTGATTCCCAAAAAGGCGCCAGTTGGGGTCGACTTCGCTTAAAGTGACGGGGTAATCGGTTGGGTTGACCACGACAGTGCCTTTTTCATACCGTCTAATATAGACTGACAAACCTCGGGAAAGACTATCAAGATTGAAAAGATCAGTCGGCTGGCCGATATCCAAATATAATTCGGGTTCTGGTTCGTTGAGAACTGCTCCGGATAACGCATAATAAACTTTACTGGAACTTTTACCCAGAAGGTAAGAGGTTAATGCAAACCAACGGTAATTTTCAAACTTTTGATAATCGTCTGCTGACACCGTGTTGAGACGAAAATGAGGAATTTTGGGGTAGAGCTCGACGACTTTACCTGATTGCGCAAGCTCAAGATAATTAGTCATATCAGACAGCCAGTCACGTTCATTGTTATCATCATCGTGTTTAAGGACGGTAAAACCCTCGATCATATCGCCGTCGGCATAAGCGAGGATTTCTTTCTGCTTATGGGCACCGTTGAAAATAATTAATTGGTCTTTGAACTGGGTATTCAACGCCTGATAGAGTTTTATCTTCCAAAGATTAAACTCGGTTAAAAAAGCATCACGGGAAGATTTGTTGAAAAAGATTTCCGGCATCGCGTCAAACACGCGATAGGTGGGGTTGCCGTTGGTAGTTGATAAGTCCATAAAGAAACCGTTAATTCCAAAACTGGCCATATTGCGGCGGATAGTGGCCAGGTTGTGGCTTATCCAGTCATCCTGTCTGATCTCCATAATATAACTGCCCCAGAGTCTTTGCCTGATACGGTTATTGATGTTGGTTGTGAAAAGCTGATACTCTTTGGGATAGCGAACTTTAGCACCATCCTGATAAGTGGCGATAAAATAATATGCCAACCCGCCGTAGTCACCGGAGGGGAAATTTTCCACTACTTTGGGAGGCGTGTATTCCAGATTATATTCGTAAATACTGCTTGAAGTAGTGTTCATTGTCAAACCGTAGGTAGGATCATCAGAGCGGCCAAAATTGGAGAGCCGGCTGGTATTTACAAATAATTGGACCTGTAGGGGCATACCTTGGACTTGGGTTTTAAAATTATAAAGCAAGGGAATATCGGGATTAGCATGGAAACAGTCATAATTTTCCCAAGGCGCAGGATTTTTGCATTGGGTAGTAAAATCCTGTTTTAAAAACCGGCGGTTGGCGATGGACGAGGGAGATTGAGTTTGTGAAAATATAAACTCCTGACCTGCGCTGTCAAGAATTGAGAGTTTATAAAAGGAGTATTTTTTAGCAGTGAAGAATGATGAATTCGTAGGGCTGATTCTGGCTAGTTCGGTGAATGGGCCCTTATCTGAATTTGCTCCGTAAACTATATATTTTTGAATCGCAAAGGGGACTTGGGATTTATTCTTAATCACCTCACGCTTATCTCTCGACCAGCGGATGGCGTGACCAGTCGTGGTTTCAATAACAGTCAGAGATGCCGGGTCAGCGGTGTGCATGAACAGTGATTCGGTTTTGTTGGCTGTAATCCATTCATCCCACTCGTCGAGCCGACTTGCTACTCCCCAGGGAAGAGCGCCTCCTCCCTGGACGTGAGGTATGGCGTTGGGACGGCGATAGTTGAGGACGTTAATATCCGGATTTTGCGATTTAAGGTATGCGATAGATTGTTTGGTCGTGGAATTACCTTGATTATCAGCCGAATTAATATGGACAATTTGAAAGTCTGCATATTTTTCCAGTAACTCTGAATTTAGTGGGTGGGCTTGATCGTGATATATGAAGAAAGGGCGAACGGAGGTAGGTTTTTGCTTGATAAACTTGGAAGGGGTGTTTTCTTGAGCGTACTTTCCGATGATCTGTCGCTGTCCGACCAACAGCCTCGTCGCTGTTATTCCCAAGACAGTGACAAGGAAAATAAGCAGTCTGATTTTATTAGGTAAAAGCCTTCTTATCATTGTATCCATTGTAATTTTCAAATATATGTTTGTCAATCAGGTAGTCAGATAGGGTGATTTGGATTGTTGAAGCATTATCTTTCACTCCAGAGGTTATCTTTCTCTCCAGAGGTGGGTTAGAGGCGGGTCTGGGATTTTATTCACTGACACACCCCGGCAAAACAGACAAGACCTGAACAACATTGGGAGGAGGAAGTACAGGGGATACCATATGCTTTGCAACCGGGTGCAAGAGTTGCTGTAGGCTTTGGCGTATTGGTTGGATAAGGATTATCTTTACAACAGACTTGACCTGAAGGACAAGTCCCTCCTGAATTTCTGGTATCTTCCGGATCGCAGGCTATACTAGCTGCCACACAGTAATTTCCATTATTGACACAGGTGTAACTTGGCGGAGGATCTGTGGGTGGAACACTGCTAGGCGGCACACTGGTTGCTGTTGGAGGCCTTGGGGATGGTGTTCTAGTCCGCGTTGGGGTTGGCTGGCGAGGAGTCGGAGATGAACATAGAGCGGTCTCTCGAACACATTTTTCCGCAGGAGTAATCCTACAGTCTACCCTGCCATAGTTTGTGGCTGGACTACAAACATAATTATTTCTGACGCACCTTCCCGCATACTGATTTTCACACCTTTGTCCGCGATAGGGAGTTGGCGTAATTGTGGCAGTGGCGGTAGGAGCAGGTGTTAGACATCTGGCAGTTTCCGCGACGCATTTTTGACCCTGGCGGCAGTCAACCCTCCCATAATTTATATCCGGAGCACATATTAGAGATAAACCAACACATTTGCCAGAGTATTGATTCTGACAGACGGAGCCAGGATAAGGTGTAAGAGTCGGAGTTGGAGAAGTGAAAAGAACTTCGACTTCTGCGGTATCTCCGTTTGATGATAAATAATTTATCTGAATGTTATTTATATCATCGTAAAACGGATTAGCAAATGTGATCGCTTCATCGTGACTTTCCAAAGATTTCGTTGCCGGTGTATTGTCAATCAGATTAGTATGGCTGGGTTGCCCGTCCCAAACGTGAAGAAGAACGCCGTTGGCTATTGTTGGGGGAATGTCCTGGTCAAAGACGGGATTTCGCGGCCGATAGGAGAGATAATAGTTGAGGCCAAATTTTGCCGCTGGAATTATCAAAGCCTGAACGCCTGTGTTTGAGGATAATTTAGAGACGCTATAAGCACCGCTTCGAGTTACGTAAGCAGTCGAATTTATCCAGCCTGCCTGAATTTTATGCGGAGCATTGACGTGATTTGTGCCGGCAATTCCCATCACGTCATATTGTTCTCCAAAACCGGAGTAGCAATTTTGGGGATAATCAACCGCTCTGTTTCCGCATTGATATATAGCGGCATGCCAGAAGCCTAAAAGATGGCCAAGTTCGTGAGCCGCAGTCGATAATTTCATTTGTTCGTTGGCTAGATAAAGCCTGCCTTTAACGTGATAAATAAGTTGATCGCCTACAGATTCAGCTCTCCCAAAAAAAGTACAATCATTTAAAGCTAGGATTATCATCCTGTATAGATACGAATCAACCGCAACTCCCGCCTCTCTTGCTTTTTGCTCGGCAGCATCAGCCCACATTTCAAATCCTTTTCTATCAAAATCGGCATAATAATCTTCACAGCCGAACTTATTATAATCAATTCTAAAATATCCATAAGCATCTCCGGTCAGATTAGTTTTGTTAAAAGAGACCTCTCTGTAGTAAGAGTTGACCGATCTTGTTCCGGTAAATACTAGCTCTTTGGCTTGACTCAAAGATATTTTTTCATCCTGGGGAGTCGAGTCTAAGAACTTGACCAGAAGAACAAGCGTTTTTAACTCTCCAGAGTAGGAAGTGGCAGGTGTTTGAGCGGATGTCAGCCTATAGGTTGCCGAGGCTGATGGTTCTGCCGTTTCTAAAATTATATCCGAATCAAGAGAGATGCCGGTTAGAGAGATCTTTGATCCTGAAGAAAGCCCGGTTGGATCTTGTAAAAAAATGAGCTTGTATCTTTTTGCCGGAGTGTAAAGAAAATATTCAACCTCCGGCTGTTTCAGGTTATAATCGGTAGTTGATATGCCAAGGGTGCCCGCGAGAGAGAGCTGTTTCTCAAATAGCATTTGGGCTTGAGTCGGGAGGACGGCGGCATTTTGATCGAGAATGAGATTTTGGAATAATGATTGCAGATTATTTGTTGCTATAAGCCTTTTTAATTCGATTTTTCTTAGAGTGGCTTCAGTTATGAGGTTGTCTAAATTGCTGGAGTTTTTGTTGGAAAGATAAGCCGTGAGAGCTTGTTTGCTGGCCATAGTTAAGATCTCAATTTTGGTCTGATTGGCGTTAGCCCTCTGGAGTCTTTTCTTGTTTGATTTCCTAAACTGGGTGAATAACAAATTAAGAATAATAAGCAGAAAGAAAAGTAGAAAAAAGATTTTCTGCGGATTTTTAATTTTTAAGGGCATGAGTCTTATTCTGCCAGAATTTTCTTCTTACTACAAGGGATATTTCCTTACCGAAAGAGTCCGCGATTCTTGACACAGATCGTCATTGCGGGCGAGGGGTCTCTCGCTGTCATTGCGATCCCGACTTAGTCCGAAGAAGCAATCTTAAAACAGATTGGGATAAAGTCCGCAATCACGATTGTTGGATTATTACTCTAAAGCTAAATAACTGCAGATGGGTCAGGCCTAATACATTTTTTGACTCTGTGTCGTCTTTATAATATACTATGGGTTATTATTTCTATTTAAGACAAAATAATTTTATGCCAAATGTTGAGACAGCTCCACCAAAAAATGTTACTTTAAAATATTGGGGTCTTTTGACTGGATTTCTTAAGTTATATGGATCAGAACCTTTTCCAGGTACCAGAGTTCTAGCGACTTTGGCAGTAGGCTATCTGGCATTGACTGATTATGAAAATCGAGAAGAAACTTCAACTCTTGCACGGGAAAATTTATTTTCAAGAGCTTATAAAACTGTTGAGGTATTTGCAGGTAATACCGGTCTGACTCGCGCCCAAGTTTTTGATGAACTTGGAGTGGCTGTTGAAGAAATGGCTGGAAAACGAGAAAAAGATAGAGAGGGTCCTTTTTCAAATGATGCTTTTCAATCTGTGGGTCTGCTGGTTCAGGCTCTTAAAGACGCCGAGATGCCCGAAGCTATTAAAGTACGCCTACTGCAAACCGATAATGCCGTAAGCATTGGTAGCCAGACAGTCCAATTTGTGCCAAGACAATTTGAAGTTTTACAGGTTTTTCTAGAGGCTTTGGAAAAAGCAAGAAGTCAAGAAAAAGAGAAAAGAAAGGCGTTAACGTCGGCGGATTTGCAAAAAGTCTTAAAAGAGAAGCTAAGTTTAGATGGGGTTAACGTTGGAAGAGAAGTAAATCGTTTAAAGCAAAAGTTTGAAAGGGCAGGTTTTGTTTTTCCCATCCAAACTCCAGGCAGCGGACGGATGAAAGAAGGCGAAGGGAGAGGATATTCTCTTAATCCACTCTATGGTGAAATTGAAAGGATAGAAAGGCTGGTAGAATTAAAATTTACTGCAGATCTAAGATCTGTCCAAATAGACGGAATAACAATTGAATTGTCAAAAAAGCAACTTTCAGTCTTGGCTGCGATGCTAAAAATTTTATCTGGGGGAGAAATTAAGGCAGAAGATTTAATTAAAAAACTAATAGAGCAAAAAACTTACGAAGCTTCGCCCGAATCTCTTCCCAGGTTTATATCTTCATTGCTGAAAAGACTTGGGCCCAATAGTCCCATTACTTCTCCACGATCACGCTATGGTAAATTTGGTCTTAAGAAGGGATTTGAAATAACTTATCCTGAATGAATATTAAGTGAAGAAGGTTATTCTAATCGTCGTCTTCATCGTCTGTATTCATCTCTACTTTAACCAGTTCTTCTTTTTCTAAAACCACCAGTTTTTTACCTTCTCTTGCCAATGATTCGGCAAGGACTAGAGCTCCGCCGCCTGGCCCGACATTTTCACAGTAATACTTATATTCCAGTGAAGACGGGTCAAGTCGTGTGAAATCAAAGGTTTTGACGCAGTTTCTATAACTTCCATACGGTACGCTAACGCTTGC
>CAYJQQ010000052.1:0-6410 GCA_964372285.1 uncultured Gammaproteobacteria bacterium
CTCCTTTCTTAAAGGTTTCACTTCTTAAGTCGGCCCTCTTTAATATCTTATCTTTTTTATCCATAAATATATGTTACACATACTGCTCGGCCGTTGTCAAATACGTTATCGGAACTGGTCAGCTTATAGAGAATTTCGATCCTGGAACCGAAGAAGCAACTTACTCGCTTAAATTGAAACTCCCTGATCTTATGATCAGGGAATCTTAAGCTAACGCTTGGTCGGAGTTGAAATCCGCCGAATTGAAAATTTCTCCGCTTTGATCCTTGATCTGACTATCGAGTTATTTCGCGAAGATTGAATGACTACATAGTTTTTCTTTATTTTTTATTCATTTTCGCCCAATAAAGTAATGGCTAAACTTAATTTACGCCACCATCTAAACCTCACCTACGTTATAAATGGCATACTTTTCCAATAAATATTGTCCTGTAGGCCTTTTCTCTTGAACTTGTAAAAAACTACTGTATACTACTTTTGCCTTTTAAATAGATTTATATTGTTATGAAAGTCTATCTTCTCTTTAAAATCAAAACCTTTTTAGCAGATAACTTTTGCCACTTAAAATCTAAAAGTGTATATAATGAATTTATGTCACTTTATTCATACATCTACGAAACACCTCAACCGCCGCCAGATTCACACGATCAAAGAGTACGAAGAATGCTTATTCGCTCTATAGCTGTATTATTTTCTCTCTTTATATTTTTGCTCTCAAGTCTTTTGCTCAAAAATATCAATTATAACCATACCTCTCCTATCTCCGCTCAAACATCAACTAATCAACAATCAACCCTGAACCAGAGCCAACACGGTTCAGGACAAGCAAACGGTTCAGGACAAGCAATTCAACAATTTAACAATTCAACAATTTCTCCCTCTCCTATAAGTAACCCATCCGACAACGGCCGAGCCATATCGGTTACACCATCACAAACCCCAACTCTCCTTGCCCCTAACGAGTCCAACAGCGCTATACCTGGCCAAGTGGGACGACCAATTTCAACTAAATCCTACACCATCGCCATCATCGGCGACTCGATGGTCGACACGATGGGTGAAGTTTTAGGATATCTAGATCTCTCACTTAAAACTAAATACCCCGATACGAAATTTTTACTCTACAACTATGGAACAGGTGCTCAAAATGTGGAAGCCGGCCTCAATCGTTTCGGCTCGCACTTTAATTATCAATCCCGCGACTATCCCTCACTCCCCGAGCTGAAACCTGATATTCTGATAGTTGGGTCTTTCGCCTACAATCCTTTTACTCCCAACGATCGAGACAAACACTGGCTCACCTTAACCCAATTAATCCAGTCAGCCCAATCAGTCTCATCTAACGTCTATCTACTGGCCGAGATTGCACCTCTGCGTAGAGATTTCGGCAAAGGACCACAAGGAGTAAACTGGTCAGACGACACAAACTATGAACACTCGGGAAGAATCGTCGAACAACTCCAAAACGCAGTTGGACTTTCCAAATCCTTAAATGTTCCCCTGATCGATGCTTTCACACCGACCTTCAACCGCTCGACCCAAGAAGGCATCCGCAGTTACGTCAACCCTTCCGACGGCATCCATCCATCCGTCGCCGGCCACCAATTCATAGCCGAAAAAATCGCAGAAAAGTTGGAGCTAAAATAATTTATTAATGCAAAAACCCCTGGAAAAAAAACACCTCTGGGGTGAAATATGCTGTTCTAGTATTCTAAATCAGTATCTCCAACTTTCGGCCAACAATACTATCTTTCACATTTTTACTTGCGATCGCAAGATTTTTTGTGAATAAACTTGTTATGCCTCAAAGGTCTAATTTTTGTTCATGACAATTTTGCCCCACTTACATTTATAATTAATAGATATTATTATGACAATAAATAAAGAATTTAGTCGTTCACCTTCTAACCTACAAAAAGTTAGAAATATTTTCCTAGCCGTCATGCTTGCTCTCCCGCATTTGAGATCAAATTTCCCTGGAACTTCTACTTCACCCGAAAACTGCCAACTAAATCATCTATTTTCGCCTTTAAAAATAGATCAGCCCGCCTCGGTTGGAACTTTGCCTAACAATCATTTTGTAATTATGAGAAACGAATTTAACGTAGGGTTATATTTAGTAGAAGAGCCTCCCGTAGATATTCAAGATATAAACCCGACAAACAGTGTCAAACTTATCGATAGACCATTACCTGGATTGGGAAGAACTTTACAAATACGCGCCGATTTTGAAATTAGGGAGCTACCTGTTCCCGTAGGCTTAAGGTTAGAAGTCCTTGTCACAAATTGTCAAGAACAATTTTTTTTTGCTGATTTTCTTCATTTCCCTATTACGGTAAATAACCAATTTGGAATATAGTCTGAACATATGTAGTACACCTTACGTGTTAAGCTCTCCTTAATATAGTAGTTCTCTGGAGTGAAAGATATTGTTTCAATAATCCAAATCACAGCCTCCAACTTTTGGCCTGTCTTTTTATCTTGCGTGAGTCCAGTCGGTCCAGGCCATGTTTTTACCCGCGCCAACTGGCGAAGGAGCGTTGAGATTTGATCCATATCTTTTATTTATCACCCAAGCTATCCATTCTTTATCACCCGTTGCCGGCTGACCTACAGCGTAAAGCCATTGCGCCGCCCGCAGCAAAGCTTTATCGCTCCAATTCCAAGTATCGTATCCGGCTCGGTATAATAATTCTGCTTGCATAGCCGCCCCCATCATCCCACCCCAACTGTAATCGGTAGCGCAGGGCGGCCAGGTAAAACTGCCGCAGCGCCTCTGATCGTCGGGCAAAACTCCATCGATGCTATGTCCTTGTTTAGTACAACCCACCGGATTAATTCCAACTGGTGTGTTTGAATTGCACTGCCAGGAAAGATCGCCCCAAGTAAAACCGCTGTAGGAAGACCGGTCACCCAGCCAACCTTTGAACACCTGCGCAGCTCGGTTAACCTCTGTCTGATCCCCAAGATATAAAGCCGCAGCTATTCTGCTTCCGCCCGCATTGGTGCCCCAGTTATTCGGCCTTCTCTCATGAACCGCTTTAAGAGTCGGCAAAACTTTTCTAAGCCAATTCCTAAAGCTTCCGTCTAAACCTGTATCTGCTTGTTTTAGATTGATAAGATCAGCTGAAATTACATAAGCTCCCAGCTCGCGGCTTAAACCCAAGTCATTACTCCCGTCTGTGCCTATGACGTTTCTTAACCCTTGCAGCACAAGATTAAGATACTTGCTATCGCCTGTTTTAGCATAAACCAATGCCCTTGCCAAAACTTGAACGTTGGCATTGCTGTCTTGGTTATTAACATCTGGAGTAATTGTCGAAGAATCGGCAAAACTTTTCATATTGCTCCAAGCTGCTCCCGATGATGGAAGTCTCGCAATCTCTTCTTGCGATATCCAAATCCCAGCACCAGGCGGTGGCGGCGGAGGAGGAGTCGAGGTTGGACCAACCAGTGTGGGAGTCGGAGTAGAAGTCGGATTTAAAAAACCTGTTGGCGTAGGTAATGGGAATATGGTTGGCGGATCTGTCACCACTATTTGCGTAGGTAATGGGAATATGGTTGGCGGATCTGTCACCACTATTGTTGGCGTTAGCCCTGTATCCAAACCCCTCCAAAAAAGGCAGGCTGGGCCTCCAATAGGCCGAGGCGTTGAAGTTGGCCCTGGAGTGTTGGTTGGGAAGCCCGGCGTTGAAGTTCTGGTTGGTGTTGGTGTATTTTGCCCTGGAGTAGTGGGTGTGGGTGTTGGCTGACCGATGACAGAGGTGGAGGAGTTTGTAATCTCAAACTGATCAATTATTTTTCCTGATATATCTTTAAAATATCCTCTGGCTCTGTTGGGATTCCCGTCCACGTTGAATGTGATAAAAAGAGCTCCATACTTTGCGTTTTGATCCGAAGTATAGACGTTTGCCCAGATATACTTGCATCCAGCCCCGCCGCCATACGGATAGCTTACCGGAAGACATCTGTCTTGATTTCTGATGCTGTTTCCGCCTAATCCTGAAACAAAAACAAAGCTTTTTCCCGGACCGACTAAAACACTATTTGGGTTACTCGGCACGCCGCCAACTAAAGGATGCTGCACAGTGTCAACAGTAAGATTTTGCGTGCTCAACAGAGTTTTAGTTCGATGGTAAGTGTGTTCATGGGCAGTGGCAATGATGGCGCCGGCCCTCCGACACTCTTCATAGTCTCCCCAACCCTGATCATTCGTTTTACTGCCTACCTGCATCATAGTCATATTTCTGTGCCAAGAGCAGACCTTCCAGATATGATTGTCGTTAGCTAGTTGTTGTTGAATATAAGTTGGATTCCCAAATTCCTTGCTAAAAACCATCTTTAAACCTTTAAAGACAATTGAGTAACTATCACTATTTAATAAATTTGGATCAAGGCCTGCGGCGCTTAAGCGTCTTTTGAAAAAAGGCATGTAATCATTCCAATTATCGTGGTTGCCGTCAGAAGCAAAATAAGGGAAACTCGGCCCTAAGATACTGTCTATGGCTGAACTCCAGTCGCTGATAGGAGCGGAATAAGCGAAATCACCTTGGTGTAATACGAGTTGAGCCCCTTCTGCTTTAATTAGATTAAGAACGTCTTTAAAATTCTGATCAGCCCCAGAATCACCGATAAAGGCCACTTTAAAATTAGGCTCTGTTGGCATCGACCCTTGAGCCAAAGCAGCCGACGTACTTAGCTGTAGAATGGCGAAAGACACAAAAAGAATTACGCCTATTCGTATATTCGCACCAATTCGTAATTTCGTAGGAATCATATTCGTAATTTAGTAGAATTATTTTATTGTAACGGAAACTCAATAGTCACATCAGTCTCACTATCTTCATTCTCGGCAAAAACACCAACTTTTAAATTGCCTTTTTGAGCCATAAGAAAATAGTCGCCCTCTTCTGACTCTTCTATATTTTCATCGTACACCGCCCACCCTTCTTTTTCCAATTCGTCCCAATACCACATCAACACCTGCTTGGGAGTGTTGCTAGTTATTAACTCTACCTCATAGCCAAATTTTCCCTGGCTTTCTTTTTTGTAAGATTCTTCGATCTTTGCCCCAGTAAGAACCGGGAATTGGGGAAATCCTTCAACTAGTTTACCTTTCACCTCGACCTTATTAGCCCGACCTTCTCCCGAAGTTTTCAGTTCATTTTTTTGCCGAATAAAAATTACCGTCAAAACCAGAACTATTACAGCCAACATAACATAGACTTTTTTTGTCATTTTATTCGTCATGTATTCACTATAGAAGTATTTCCCCCAAAATGCAAGCCGTAATGCAAGACGTAATGCAAGACGTAAAAGTTCACACTCTTATTTGCACAACATCCCACTGAATATATTGAATATATAGTGAAATACTATATATTATAAACATAAAACAATGGTTGCAATAGAAAGACGAATTACAGATATTTTAACTGATAAAAAACTGCCCGAGCTCCAACTACTAGATAGAGACCCTACAGCAAGATTTTCCTCTCAAGAAAAAGAGTATTTAGCAGGAATGCTTAGGCGCCTCTGGCGACCGCCAGAATTACCTAATCCAACCCCTTTTATTGACTTCAGAACTGTTGCAACCTACGGAGCCTATCCTGACGGTGAACCTTTTGCTCTCCAAAGATTAGATGACTTAATAACTGAAGAAGTGAAGAGAACTGGCCGCCTAGCAGCCCTAGCCAAATTAGAAACTCCTCTGGATGTGCTGGCGTTTCGCACGCTTCTTGATCTCTTGGGAAATCCACAAACTACTCTGGCGACCATGTACTTTCCTCTTGAGAGGGGAGATAGGCCTGAGCAAAGATCCGACGGGAGAGAGGTAGTTATGCTAGAAACGTTGATTGGTGATCTAGGTAGTAGTGGTGTTCAAAGATTCATACGAACAGATACCCACTCGCCGGCTTTTTCCTTTTTTGCGCTGAAAGCGGGAATGCCGACTTTAGACGTGACCGCTTTGCCTCTTATGTTTGAGGCTGGCGTTGATAGAGGACTTTTTGCCGGACCCCCGATTGTTCCTGTCACAGGAGACGATGGCGCAAGAGAGATGGGGCTGCTGGTTCGTGACTTGGCCAGTAGTCACAATATAGATTGTTTAGATCCTGTTGCTGGTCAAAAACATAAATTTCAAGGAGAAACAAAGATAACCTTTCCAGTAAAAGATTTGGAAAGGGTTGCAGGAAATATCGCCGTCGTTCCCGAAGATATACTTGCAACCGGAGGAACCTTAGCGAATGTATACTGGCAGTTATTGGCGGCTGGAGCAGAAGGTATTGTTATTTTAGTAACCCATCCAATCGTCGCCGGAGACGCTTTAGTCCGCTTAGGTGATAAGAATAGACTTACCGTAGTCACGACCGACTCAAGAGAACCACTTCAGGATATATCACAAATTGGAA
>CAYJQQ010000053.1:0-6266 GCA_964372285.1 uncultured Gammaproteobacteria bacterium
ACGCTAGATTCCTCGCTATCGCTCGGAATGACAAAGGTGTGATTTTTCCTATAGTGATGGTAAATTTGTTTTTGGTTCGCTATACCTATCTATAAAACAAACTCAAATTAAAATTCACTCGTTGAGTTTAAGATTAAATTCTTTGAGATCTTTTTTGGCTTTATTGAGGTCGGCAGAGTTTTTTTGCCGATTTAAAAGAGAAATTACGGTCTGCATGCTTGATATGGCTTTTTTATAGTTTCCTTTTTGAAAGTAAGCCCAGGCGAGATTGTAATGAGCGTTTGGCCAGTCGGGTTTTAGGACTGTTGCTTGTTCGAAGAGACGACGCGCCTCGCCGTAGTTTTTCAACAAATAATAGACTCCTCCCAGATCTACGCGATATTTTGCATTCTGTGGATCTAAAACAAGAGCTCTCTGATAAGAGGAGATAGCCCAGGTGTCAGCGCCTTCAGCCGTATTTATCAGATTGCGATAGATGGAAGCGAGATTTTCCCAGTTGCTGGCTTTTTGATCATTCAGTCTGACAACTGCTTTTCCCTCTTCGATTGCGGCTTGAATAGCCTGACTGATTGTCTGACGGTCTTGAGAGGATAAAACATCAGAATATTTATTGTTGATTGTTAATTGTTGATTGTTAGGTTGTTGTGCAGCTTTTTGTGCTGTACTATTTGCGATTAAAAGATTGGTCTGGGAAAAACTGATGCGAAATCGCTCGATGAAAGGATTGGCAATTATAGCTAATCTTTGATTATCATAGGTTTCTTTAATATTTTTTTTAGCCAAAGCAGCCAGAGATTTTTTAAAATAAAATTCTGCGAGATAGCTTCTGCCTATGAGGTATGAAGTTATTGCTACAGATACGATCAGTAAAAGCGGAATCAGATAAAAAAAAGGCTTCTGTTTAAGATCAATTAAAACGACACCCTTAGGATGTCTATCATGCTGACCTGCAGAGGCTAAGGGTGTATAAGATAAACCCGTAAAGAAAATAAATAAAAACATAAGAGACGGACGGACGGGCTGAAAGTTTGCAAGTCCAGCCGAAAACAAAGAACTGACAGCCAGCACAAAGCCAGCCGTAGTTAGGGCAAAGGTTATTTGGTTAAAAAAGGATTTACCTTTAGTTTGGAGCAGTTGGACTAGAAGGCAAAAGCCTAAAAAAGCCGCTAAATCAAGCTGTGTTCCAATCGACGAAAAAAGAGAATCTTGGAAAAAGAAAAATATTGTCGTTAGAGAAAGGATTAAGCTGGAGAGGGAAAGCATTCCGGCTAGATTTAGTCGGCTGGACCGGATGTAAAAAGAAATTAAAGAAAGAGACAAAACTGCCAATAGTCCAAAGTTGGGATTAAGTATAGCCTCGACTTTATTAGTTGAGATAATAACGATGTAGAGTGCTACGAATAAAATAATTACGAGCGTTAAAATATATAAGGGGCTTTTTTTAGGGAAAACTATTTTTTTGCTTAGCATAATTTCAATAGATGAGGTAAGAAAAAGCAGAGTTGCCGCTAGGGCAAGAAGGTAAAGTTTGTTCGTGGCGAAGCCAGGTATAGGACTGTACCTGGTGAAATAGTCTTGAGTTGCAGCAAGGTAGAAGAGAGGGAAGAGGAAGATGGTAACTGTTAATATTGCTAATCTAATTTTATTAATCATAATTTCCAATTTCTAATTCCTAATTTCTAATTAATTATTAGCCAGTTAAACAGTATAGGGAAATCAACGGGTTTAACAACTGCGACTTTGAAGTAGGGTTTACAACTTCTCGACCCCCCCGACGTGACGTCGGACTCGCTCGAAGAATAATTACTGTTCGAGGCTCTCGAGAAATCACATGTTTCTTTTTTAACGACAGTAATATTTCCCACAGGTGAGGAGCTGGTTGGCGTCAAATAGATAAGGCTGTCTTCATTGATAAGATTACTGTATATAGTTGCTTCGGACTCTCCGCCTGGTATATAGCCAATGCCGGCGGGCTCAAGTTGAGTTTCTATAACGGCGCTTGAGGATGTTGCAGAGAGATATTTATTTTCAATAGCTAAATTATTGATTGCTAGATTACTGATCGTAACTTTTTCTCCAGAATTTAGCGGTTCGATTTTGTTGGTTTTAATTCCTCCCTGGGCAATTATTGCTCCTCTGGTTGTTAAGGTTCCATCTTTTGAGATTACAACTGCATCGTCGAAAAGTTTAATAGTTGATAGGGCAGAGAGTTTGAGATCCCAAGCGAGAGAGAGAATAGAGTTATCCTGAATTAAAAGTTGTCCGATCGTGGATGATCCGGTAACAGCGAGGTTGTAGAGGTTGGACGAGCCGGTAACGGTTAATTGTTCTATTGTTTGATTGCTAAATTGTTGATCGTTAATTGTTAATTGTTGATCGCTTGGTAAATTTTGATAATATTGAGGATCTGACAATGGTTGGTTTTTGATTTCGGCGAGAAGCGATTGGATCTTATTTACATCATTGCTCAATTGTTCGATTGATTCATTGTTGTCATTCCGAACCTTGTCCTGAAATTCATTCATGGATTGATTCGGAATCTGTTTAAGATCCTGAAACGAGTTCAGGATGACATTCTGTTGTTCTTGAAGTTTTTGAATATTCTCCGCCTCGATCTCCTTGGCAACCTATTTTCCCGAACGTGTTGCTTGATATGCCGAACGATTTCCGCTGTTTTCTAGCTTACCTGTGCTGATATTTTTGGCTGTAAGTGTTCCAGATATAGTTGCATCGTTTGCAATGTTGAGAGAATCTGCCGCAAGCTGGCCGGAAAAGGAGGCGTTACCGGTGGCGTCGATGGTTGCTGCGGTTTTGCCTTCGAGGCCGCGGATAATAAGAGAAGCGAGAGGACCTTTGTTAGTTCTACTTCTCGACTCGTCGCTGCGCTCCTCACTCGAAGAATAACTAGAGTTTGAGCCTGACGAGAACTCATTATTTAAGTCCACGATTAAATCTCTATCTCTAGGTTTAATTTCATTTGTTTCAACTTTAGCTATCTGGGCCTTTCCAGTAGCAATTAAATCTTTAGTTTCAATAACTGGCGATATGATTTTTTCACGGACGGATATTAAATTAAAAGCTAGATTTTGGATATTAGAAGCTAGGGATGAAAAATTATCAGCTAAAAAGTTTTTTGCTTCTAAAATTCTTTCTTCAGCTAAATCTGATGTGTTTCCATTTTCTAACTTTCCATCATAAAGAAGTGGTGTAGCTATTCCACCGATCGTAGTTTTTTCTGATTGACTAAAACAATCGGACCAAACGTTGTTTTGAAAACATCTAATTCTGTTAGATTTCGTGTTGTAATAGATAGCCCCATTAATTCCGCTTGGATCATAAGATGAGGACCCTATTATGAGTTTATTTCCGTCTGTTATTTTTACATCTCCGCTCACCTCAAGATCATAAGAAGGGAAAAGCGTTCCTATTCCAATTTTCCCTTCTTCATTAATGAACAGACGTGAGTATGAATCGCTTAATCCGCCCGTCCGTAGCTTTATTCCTCCGCTGCCTGTCGCCTCAAGTACTACATCGCCAGTGGAGGCGGCCTGAATAGTAACACTTTCAGCGCTTGATATAGAGAAATTTGAGCTTTCGTATGTCGATCTTATACCGGCATTTGCCGCAGCTATTAGCAGGTCTCCATTGTCATTGATATAGGGAACGGTCAGCTCGTTATTGCCTAGACTAAAGCCTTCAACTGTATCAGAATCCGTAGCATATCCCACGTTCGGTATTTTTTGGCGTGGTTTCATTTCCGCGTCTGAAGATACGGTTATTCCTAGATAGATATTGGGATTTTCGGAAAGAAGTTTAGACGGTATAGCTTTACCATCACAATCAGATCCAATAACAATACGAACATTTCCATTCACGTCTGGAGTAATTGCGCCTGTTTCACCCAGGCAAGACGAAGTATATAAAGGTTTACCTCCGTCAGGTTGATTATAAAGACTAAAAATTACGTCTGTCTTAGTTGTAATTACGTTACCTAGACTATCTCTAACTTTGCCAGTAAAAACTAGCAATCGTTTACCTGTTTGTTCTGAAGCCAGAACAGGGATGTGAATGACTTTTGTCTTGAGATTTTTTAGCAAAAAAGTAAGTAGAGGAACTACTATTAACAAAGTACTAAATAAAATTACGTGTAATTTTTTAAAGGAGAAAAGTACGTTGGAATCTGTTGTAGTATTATTTTTTTTGGGCATTTCATTTTTAACAACTTCCTGCTTTATTAACTTGTTTATGTTTTTGCCCATAGTAATATTGCTTACTTGCTTCGCCGGATTATTATCCAGTAAGGCTTCTTTTTGGCAAAAAAGAAAAAACTTCCTTAGAGCAGAAAGACGACGGTTAGTTGTTTTTTTTGGCAGGGCTGATTTGATATGATCATTTTTATATTCTTCGATTAATTTCGCGTTTACTTTAGAAAGATTTTGTTCGAGATCTTGACTCTGATCGTAATTACTTTGCTTAACAATCCAACCAATAAAATGTCTAATATCTGAAAGGTAGTTTCTTAAACTGACATTAGAAATATTTTCCGCACGAAGAAAATTTTTAAATTTAGGCTCTAAATTAGAAAGATTATACATAATAAAACACCTTTAAAATATTAACAATACTGCGATATGAATGTCAAGAGGTATTTTAGGTATATTTTGATATAGTCAAGAAAAGTACGGGGACACAAGGTAAATAATCTTATAATAATATTAATTTAGATTAATTCTAATTACCTCAATCAAAATAAATTAGTAAAATAATATAAAGGATAATATAAACCTATAATATAATTTCTTATAGTTGTTAGTGAGATGCTATAATTTCATCGAGCATAGAATAATTACTTAGCTATGCAATTTTATAAAAATTAATTGCTAAGGCAGGATCTCGGAGAGAATAAATATTTTATGTAAGGCTAATTATGATAATTTAAAACATAAAAAGCCCATTATGATGGGCTAAAATACATACAGAGTTGTTTTTTCTATCATAAACTATAGGATATTAGAGTTGAAGCCTAAAATTGTCTAAAATCTTAATTTTAAATTTTAACTAGTTTGTTAAAATTTTAAACTAATTTTTATTCGTTAGTATATTAGCAGTCAGACTAAAGGTATGCTGATCTAGAATAATTCCAGATTAGACCTAATTCACGCCTGATAAAAGCTCTTAACTTATTTAAAAAAAATTTAATATTTTTTCTACTTATTTCTTAAGAGAAATATTATGCTAAAATTTCAGAGCTATAGTCTCTGTTATTTATTAAAAATTAATACTGGTTAATTACATACTATAAGGTAATATTAAGTTTAGATTAATCTGTAAAATTTTTTTTCCAAGTCAGGATAATCTATATTTTCAAGTTAGCACAAATCTAGAGTTAAAACAGACATATTTTCATTTGACAATAAAAAATTCGTCTGTTAGATTAATATCTATGGGCGTTAAAGATAGACGGACGAAAATTTTACTCGCTCTTATATTATTGTCTGACGTTAATTTAAGCCAAGTAACCTTTGATAATTTATTGCAGCAGGTATTTGATCTTACCTTTAATCAGAAGACCAGAGGAACGATTTCTGCCATGTTAAAAGAAGGGTTGATCCTATCGGAAAAGCCAAATGTATATAGACTTAGCAAAACGGGCTTTTACGCTTTATGCTTAAAGTTTCCTTTTTTTAGATTTTTACGGGACACCTGGGATGGAAAATGGCTTATTCTCTCGTACGAAATCCCGGAAAAAAAAAGAGAACTTAGGGATCGTTTACGAAGAGAGGTCTCTGGTTGGGGATTGGGCCCATGGCATAGATCCTTCTGGCTGACACCTCATCCGGTAATAGAAAATTTACGTGAGTTAATTTATCAGAAAGAAGAAGAACAATATGTACAGGCTTTTCAATCGGATCATAAGGTGGGTAATCGGGAAATTTTGCTAGAAAAAGTTTGGCAAAAATCAGCCTTAGACAAAAAATACCGAGACCTTTTTAAAAATTGGCATGATACGCTGGCAAGACAAGGGGAAAAGGCGGAAAAATTTAAAAATATAGTAAAGTTATATATTGATATATTAAAGTCCGATCCCGGACTGCCGCCAGAATTGATTGGCAGCAAATGGATTGGGTTTGAGGCTTTTAATATTTTTAAAGAAATAAGGAGTATATTACTTTCATAAATTTCCAATTTCCCTGCCTTGCCTGCAGGCAGGCAATTTCTAACCAATGAACCAGATCAAAGATCGGTTCATGGCCCTGTACCGACCC
>CAYJQQ010000054.1:0-6253 GCA_964372285.1 uncultured Gammaproteobacteria bacterium
GAAATTGGTAATGGAAATTGGATATTTGAAAATGGAATTATATTATCTAACTTCTATTTTCTAATTTCTATTACTATTTTCCAGTTTCTAGAAACCAATTTCTATTTTAAATTATCTGACGAATTTATCATAACTTCTCATCACCAGTTGCGCTTCAACCATCTTAAAAGTTTCTAGAATTACCGAAACTACGATAAGAATACCGGTTCCGCCAATCACCAAATCTCTTAAGTTGGTAATCCTTGAGACTATTGCCGGCAAAATGGCTATAATCCCCAAAAAAATTGCTCCCACGCTTGTTATTCGATAAAGTATCTTTTCTAAATATTGCTTGGTGGCAAGACCTGGCCTGATTCCCGGAATAAATCCTCCATGCTTTTGCACCTCTTCGGCTATTTTTTGCGGGTTAAATACAATCACAGTATAAAAATAAGTAAACCCTATAACTAAGGTAAAGTAAAAAAAATTGTAAAAAAATCCCGATGGATTAAATAATTTTATTAAAAAAGAGGCTGATTTTGAAACTGCAGGATTTCTGGCGTACTGCAAAAAATTACCCAAAAGTTGAGGAAAAAGGACAAAAGATACCGCAAATATTATCGGAATGACGCCGGCCTGATTAAGCTTTAAAGGAAGATAGTTTGTTGCGCCTTGGTAAACACGGTTTCCTCTTATTCGTTTGGCATAATAGACCGGTATTTTTCTGATTGCTTCGTTGATAAAAACTATTGCTCCTATAACCAGTATCGCCAATGCTACAAAAATAAGTATGTTAAAAATGAGTTCCTGATTGACAACCGCGAGAGTTCTTCCGAAAACAACCGGTATCCTTCCTACTATTCCGGCGAATATAAGAAGAGATATGCCGTTTCCAAGACCAAACTCCGATACAAGTTCGCCGAACCAAACCAGTATAAATGTACCTGCCACCATAGTGAAGATGAAGGAAAAAAACTCTAAAGGCGAAAGAGTCCCTACGATTTTTTGATTTTTGAGAAGTACAAATATTCCGATCGCTTGAACAAACGTAAGAGGAGCTGTCAAAAAACGCGTATACTGATTGATTTTATATCTTCCATACTCCCCCTCTTTGCTTAACTGTTCTAACTTGGGAAAAATAGCAGTCAGAAGTTGAATTATGATTGAGGCATTAATGTAAGGATTCAAACCCAAAGCCATTACCGAAAAATTTATCAACGTTCCTCCAGAAAATATGTCAAGTAAAGAAAGAAATTGATTTTGGCTAAATAAAGATCTAAGTTTTGGTAGGTCTATCGTCGGTACCGGCAAAAAGGCAAAAACTCGGAAGACAAAAAAAATGAATATGGTGAATAATGTTTTCCTTCTTAATTGTTCATCACGCAATAACAATTTTAGCTTATCGCTTATTTCTTTCATAGAATTTTTTCATTTTTAATTTTCTTCCTATTTTGGGCTTATTTCTTCCTTTTCCCCTCAAGAGAGGAAATTTCTTAACCATTCTGGCTTGCCCTCCCTCAAAGTGCAAAGGAATGGACTCTCTTGCTTTTTGGTGTCTTGTAGTTCCCCTGCCAGACTTCGCACCCTTTCCACTTCCCAAACCACGACCGAGCCTCTTTTTCTTTTTTGTGGCTATTTTTGGTAAATGACTTAAAAAGTTTTGCATATTCTACAAGTGTCATTCCGGACTTGATCCGGAATCTATATAATTCTGGATTCCCGCTTTCGCGAGAATGACAAATCAGATCCTGAAATAAAACTTGTCCTGATGAATATTCAGGATTTAGGATGACGCTTTTTGCGTCATTTTATTTTTTAATTTCTTTAAGGCTTCCATCACTGCGTACGTATTTGTAATCTGATTTCTTGAGCCGATGATTTTTCCCGAGGCGTCAGATATCCCTACAAGATCTAAAATTGCCCTGGCAACACTCCCCACCTTCAAACCGGTTCCCTCCGGAGCAGGCTTTAACAAGATGTTAGAAGCTTTATATTTAATTTTAATTTCATGAGGAAGGGTATTTTTGTAAAGAGGAACGCTTATCAGATGTTTTTTAGCATAATTTATCGCCTTCTGAATGGCGGGTGGCACTTCCAGCGCTCTGCCTAAACCCACTCCAACTTTTCCTTTTTTGTCTCCCACCACAACAAGAGCCGAGAAGGTAACATAATTCCCTCCCGGTATCTTTTTCGACACCCTCTTAATTAACAAAACTTTCTCCTCGTATTTTTTTTCTTCTTTTATTTCTGTTATATCCTGCATATTATTCAGAAATTTGAATTATAAATTTAAATTTGCAATCCACCTTCTCTCAATCCTTCAGCTAACGCTTTTACTCTCCCTTTGTAGGAGTACTTACCTCGATCAAAGACGGCTTTTTTAATCTTCATTTCTTTTACCTTTTTAGCCAATTCTAAACCTACCAACTTCGCCTCAAAGACTTTTTTGTCTTTCTTATATTTTTCTGATCTTGCCAAATTTAAACTTGAAAAAGAAGTGAGCGTCATTTTACCCGAATCGTCTATGACTTGAGCATAGGTGTATCTGTTTGAAGCAAAAACAGAGATCCTCGGTTTATCCTTTGTCCCAAAAATATTATTACTTACCCTTTTTTTTCTTCTATTTTTGCGGTCTTTGTTTACCTTTCCCATAATTTATTTTACCCAGGACCGTGCTCGCTCTGGTTTAGAGTTAGGCTGCTGTAACAGTGGCTTTAACTTTTTTGCCTTGTTTAAGTTTAATTATTTCTCCTTCATATCGGATCCCTTTACCTTTATAAACATCTGGAGGCTTGAGCATTTTTATCTGAAAAGCTACCTGACCAACCAGTTGTTTATCCCTCCCCAATACTATAATCTTATTGTTTCCTTCAATCTGATATCTTATGCTGGGCTTCTTTTTAAAGATTACTGTGTGTGAATACCCGATTTTAAATAATAAATCTTCACCCTGAAGCTTGACATTGAAACCTGTTCCTACTACTTCCAATTTTTTCCTCCAGGGAGCCTCCACTCCTGTTATTGCGTTAAATATAAGCTGCCTAAAAAGTCCGTGTACTGATTTAGTTTTTTTTTCTTCATCTGTCGCTTTAATAATAATCTTGTCGCCTTCTTGGCTTAGCCGCAAGACTTTTGGGACAGTAAAATTCAATTCTCCTTCCCTACCCTTAACAGAAATGGCGTCTCGATTAATTTTGATCTGAACAGTAGCCGGAACTTGAATAGGGACATTTCCAATCTTTGACATAATAATTTAACCTAAATCGTGCTTGCTCTGGTTTAGGCCTACCAAATAGCAAATAGTAACTCTCCACCTATTTGTTTCTCTCTTGCTTCTTTATTTGATAAAATTCCTACAGAGGTTGAAAGTATAGAGAAACCTAACCCGCCTATAATCTGCTTTAAATCTTTATACGAAACGTAATTTCTGCTGCCTGGTTTCGAATAAATCTTCACATCGGTTAAAACAGGATTCTTATCTATGTATGACAAATCGACCTGAATCTGTCGGTCCTTAGTCTGAAAGGCTTTTATATAGCCAAGTTGCCTAAGTTTCTTGAGAACTTCCTCATTAAGACGAGAGTAGATCACTTCGACGCTCTCATTCCTGGCCATATAGCCGTTTTTAATTCTAATTATTAGATCGATTACCGAGTTTTGCATAATATTATGTCGCTTCTATGATTTTTTTAGTCACTTTACCGTGACTTCTGAAAGTGCGGGTCGGTGAAAATTCTCCCAAACGCTGCCCTACCATAGCTTCAGAGATTAAGATTTCAATAAATTTGCGGCCGTTATGGACTGCCAGCCTGTGTCCTACAAATTCTGGAGCAATTTGGGAATCTCTCGCCCAGGTTTTTATAGGCGTCCTATCACTCGTTCCTTTCTGTTTTAGAATTTTTTTTAGCAATTTCGGGTCAACATAAGGACCCTTTTTCAATGATCTAGACATAATATTACCATGAAATTTTTCTAACTCCTGGAATCTCTCCCTGCAATGCTCTTTCTCTAAAGCAAATTCTGCAGATATCAAATCTCCTCATATAAGCTCGAGCTCTTCCACAAAAGGGACAACGATTTCTCTGACGAACTTTATATTTTTGTTTCTTTTGGAATTTTACTATGTCTGATGTCTTTGCCATCTATATCCTCCTTTTCAGTGTATTTCCGTCTTTTGGAACGGCATCCCCAATAATTCGAACAACTTTTTCCCTTTCTCTTTACTTTTGGCGTCAGTAACTATTGTTACCTCCAAACCCCTAATTTTATCAATTCTGTCAAAATCTATCTCGGGAAAGATAGTTTGCTCGGTGAAGCCTAAGTTTAAATTGCCGTGCGGGTCTATACTATTTACTCTAATACCTCTGAAATCCCTCAACCTTGGAACTACAACCTTTACCAGCTTTTCGAGAAAATTATACATTTTTTTGCCCCGAAGCGTCACCTTGACACCAATCGGAAGCCCTTTTCTTATTTTAAATGCCGATATTGACTTTCTTGCTTTGGTAACTATTGGCTTCTGTCCAGATATCAGGCTAATCTGTTCTGCTATCTTATCTAGCACCAACTTGTTTGAAACCGCTTCTCCAACACCAACATTGACAACTATTTTTTTCACTTTGGGTAATTCCATCACATTCTTTAATTTAAGCTCCTGCATCAATTTTTTCTTTACCTCTTGATTGTAAAAATCTTTAAAAGACATATCTCAACAGTGTAACAATTTAACAATATTACGACTTACGCAAAATCTTACTGTTCGAGCTTGTCAAGAACTTCTCGACTCGTCCCGATTTAATCGGGACTCGCTCGAAGAATAACTGCGTAAGTCGTAAATATAACAATCTAAATCTTACTTTTGCACTTTTTGCATACTCGATATTTTCTGCCTCTCACGACTTCAAAACCAACTCGAGTAGGTTTTCCGCACTTTGGACAAATAAGCATGACTTTGGCCGCGTCAAGAGGTCGTGGAACTTCCACCATACCTCCCTGCGGCATTTTTTCATTTTTTTTAATATGTTTTTTAAAGATATTAATTTGTGGGATAAGGAGTTTGTTCCCCTTTAGATAAACTCGCCCCACTACACCATCGCGCCCTTTATCTTTCCCATAAATGACTTTTACTTTGTCTCCTTTTTTTATTTTCATATTTAAACCAATGAGACTCATAGACCAATTAGTCTAATTTGTCTAATAAATTTCTTCCGCCAGACTCGCAATTTTATTAAAACCCCTGTCTTTGATTTCTTTAGCAATTGGCCCGAACACTCTGGTTCCTTTTGGGTCTTTGCTATTTTTGTCCAGCAATATTACTCACGTATTTTCGTCAAATCGGATATAGCTCCCATCTTTTCTTCTTTTTTCTTTTTTGCTGCGAACTATTACAGCTTGTAAAATCTCTCCTTCTTTGACTTGGGCATAAGACAAAGCCTCTTTAACGGTAACATTGATGACATCGCTAACATAAGCATAGAGTCTGTTTCCACGTCCAGACATTCCAATCATCATTACTTTCTTTGCGCCAGTATTATCAGCTACGTTTAAGATTGACCTTGTTTGTAACATGAATGAAAATTTCTAATTTCTAATATTTAATTTCTAATCAATTCCAAATTTCAAAATTTAAAAATTGAAAATTTTATTGGAAATTGGTAATTGGATATTGGAAATTACTTACTGACTTTTTCAACTACCATAAAGTGCTTATCCTTTGAAATAGGCCTTGTTTCTCTTATCTTCACCATGTCGCCTGGTTTTAACTCTTGGTCTTCATTATGAACTTTATATTTCTTGTGCCTGACAATCGTTTTATTATAAAGAGAATGCCTAAATTTTCTTTCTACCCTTACGACCACTGTCTTTTGCATTTTTGTCGAAATAACTTTTCCGAGAAAAACTTTTGCCATATTTTTAGCTACTAACTTTTAAACTTTTCAGTTTCCTTTTTCTCTGTGGTAACGGTTAAAATTACTGCCAACTTCTTTCTTTTTTTCATCAATAAGTTCGTGTCCTTCGCTGGGTTTACTTTGATTTCGAGCTTTAATTTCGCAATTTCCTCTCTTAAAGATAGGGCTTGCTTTTCAAGCTCACTCAACGATTTACTTTTTAACTCTTTGATTTCCTTTTTCATATCATTCTCCTTGCAATTCTTGTACGAACAGACAACTTAGATGAAACATTTTTTAAAACTTGAAAACTTTCCGGTTCGGTTAATCCGTCTACCTCGAAAAGGATTCTACCTGGCGTGACGCTGGCTACAAAATTCGCCACC